>NZ_PDIG01000069.1:0-1213 GCF_004745185.1 Escherichia sp. E2661 | reverse complement strand
GATGGGAAACAGGTTAATATTCCTGTACTTGGTGTTACTGCGAAGGGGGGGACGGAGAAGGCTATGTTGGCCGGGCGACGGTTGTCCCGGTTTAAGCGTGTAGGCTGGTTTTCCAGGCAAATCCGGAAAATCAAGGCTGAGGCGTGATGACGAGGCACTACGGTGCTGAAGCAACAAATGCCCTGCTTCCAGGAAAAGCCTCTAAGCATCAGGTAACATCAAATCGTACCCCAAACCGACACAGGTGGTCAGGTAGAGAATACCAAGGCGCTTGAGAGAACTCGGGTGAAGGAACTAGGCAAAATGGTGCCGTAACTTCGGGAGAAGGCACGCTGATATGTAGGTGAAGCGACTTGCTCGTGGAGCTGAAATCAGTCGAAGATACCAGCTGGCTGCAACTGTTTATTAAAAACACAGCACTGTGCAAACACGAAAGTGGACGTATACGGTGTGACGCCTGCCCGGTGCCGGAAGGTTAATTGATGGGGTTAGCGCAAGCGAAGCTCTTGATCGAAGCCCCGGTAAACGGCGGCCGTAACTATAACGGTCCTAAGGTAGCGAAATTCCTTGTCGGGTAAGTTCCGACCTGCACGAATGGCGTAATGATGGCCAGGCTGTCTCCACCCGAGACTCAGTGAAATTGAACTCGCTGTGAAGATGCAGTGTACCCGCGGCAAGACGGAAAGACCCCGTGAACCTTTACTATAGCTTGACACTGAACATTGAGCCTTGATGTGTAGGATAGGTGGGAGGCTTTGAAGTGTGGACGCCAGTCTGCATGGAGCCGACCTTGAAATACCACCCTTTAATGTTTGATGTTCTAACGTGGACCCGTAATCCGGGTTGCGGACAGTGTCTGGTGGGTAGTTTGACTGGGGCGGTCTCCTCCTAAAGAGTAACGGAGGAGCACGAAGGTTGGCTAATCCTGGTCGGACATCAGGAGGTTAGTGCAATGGCATAAGCCAGCTTGACTGCGAGCGTGACGGCGCGAGCAGGTGCGAAAGCAGGTCATAGTGATCCGGTGGTTCTGAATGGAAGGGCCATCGCTCAACGGATAAAAGGTACTCCGGGGATAACAGGCTGATACCGCCCAAGAGTTCATATCGACGGCGGTGTTTGGCACCTCGATGTCGGCTCATCACATCCTGGGGCTGAAGTAGGTCCCAAGGGTATGGCTGTTCGCCATTTAAAGTGGTACGCGAGCTGGGTTTAG
>NZ_PDIG01000068.1:0-1445 GCF_004745185.1 Escherichia sp. E2661 | reverse complement strand
AGACTGCCAGTGATAAACTGGAGGAAGGTGGGGATGACGTCAAGTCATCATGGCCCTTACGACCAGGGCTACACACGTGCTACAATGGCGCATACAAAGAGAAGCGACCTCGCGAGAGCAAGCGGACCTCATAAAGTGCGTCGTAGTCCGGATTGGAGTCTGCAACTCGACTCCATGAAGTCGGAATCGCTAGTAATCGTGGATCAGAATGCCACGGTGAATACGTTCCCGGGCCTTGTACACACCGCCCGTCACACCATGGGAGTGGGTTGCAAAAGAAGTAGGTAGCTTAACCTTCGGGAGGGCGCTTACCACTTTGTGATTCATGACTGGGGTGAAGTCGTAACAAGGTAACCGTAGGGGAACCTGCGGTTGGATCACCTCCTTACCTTAAAGAAGCGTACTTTGCAGTGCTCACACAGATTGTCTGATGAAAATGAGCAGTAAAACCTCTACAGGCTTGTAGCTCAGGTGGTTAGAGCGCACCCCTGATAAGGGTGAGGTCGGTGGTTCAAGTCCACTCAGGCCTACCAAATTTGCACCGCAAATTTGAAGAGGTTTTAACTACATGTTATGGGGCTATAGCTCAGCTGGGAGAGCGCCTGCTTTGCACGCAGGAGGTCTGCGGTTCGATCCCGCATAGCTCCACCATCTCTGTAGTGATTAAATAAAAAATACTTCAGAGTGTACCTGCAAAGGTTCACTGCGAAGTTTTGCTCTTTAAAAATCTGGATCAAAGCTGAAAATTGAAACACTGAACAACGAAAGTTGTTCGTGAGTCTCTCAAATTTTTCGCAACACGATGATGAATCGAAAGAAACATCTTCGGGTTGTGAGGTTAAGCGACTAAGCGTACACGGTGGATGCCCTGGCAGTCAGAGGCGATGAAGGACGTGCTAATCTGCGATAAGCGTCGGTAAGGTGATATGAACCGTTATAACCGGCGATTTCCGAATGGGGAAACCCAGTGTGTTTCGACACACTATCATTAACTGAATCCATAGGTTAATGAGGCGAACCGGGGGAACTGAAACATCTAAGTACCCCGAGGAAAAGAAATCAACCGAGATTCCCCCAGTAGCGGCGAGCGAACGGGGAGCAGCCCAGAGCCTGAATCAGTGTGTGTGTTAGTGGAAGCGTCTGGAAAGGCGCGCGATACAGGGTGACAGCCCCGTACACAAAAATGCACATGCTGTGAGCTCGATGAGTAGGGCGGGACACGTGGTATCCTGTCTGAATATGGGGGGACCATCCTCCAAGGCTAAATACTCCTGACTGACCGATAGTGAACCAGTACCGTGAGGGAAAGGCGAAAAGAACCCCGGCGAGGGGAGTGAAAAAGAACCTGAAACCGTGTACGTACAAGCAGTGGGAGCCTCTTTATGGGGTGACTGCGTACCTTTTGTATAATGGGTCAGCGACTTATATTCTGTAGCAAGGTTAAC
>NZ_PDIG01000067.1:0-1073 GCF_004745185.1 Escherichia sp. E2661 | reverse complement strand
CGTCTTTATGGGGTGATGCGTACCTTTGTATAATGGGTCAGCGACTTATATTCTGTAGCAAGGTTAACCGAATAGGGGAGCCGAAGGGAAACCGAGTCTTAACTGGGCGTTAAGTTGCAGGGTATAGACCCGAAACCCGGTGATCTAGCCATGGGCAGGTTGAAGGTTGGGTAACACTAACTGGAGGACCGAACCGACTAATGTTGAAAAATTAGCGGATGACTTGTGGCTGGGGGTGAAAGGCCAATCAAACCGGGAGATAGCTGGTTCTCCCCGAAAGCTATTTAGGTAGCGCCTCGTGAACTCATCTCCGGGGGTAGAGCACTGTTTCGGCAAGGGGGTCATCCCGACTTACCAACCCGATGCAAACTGCGAATACCGGAGAATGTTATCACGGGAGACACACGGCGGGTGCTAACGTCCGTCGTGAAGAGGGAAACAACCCAGACCGCCAGCTAAGGTCCCAAAGTCATGGTTAAGTGGGAAACGATGTGGGAAGGCCCAGACAGCCAGGATGTTGGCTTAGAAGCAGCCATCATTTAAAGAAAGCGTAATAGCTCACTGGTCGAGTCGGCCTGCGCGGAAGATGTAACGGGGCTAAACCATGCACCGAAGCTGCGGCAGCGACACTGTGTGTTGTTGGGTAGGGGAGCGTTCTGTAAGCCTGTGAAGGTGTACTGTGAGGTATGCTGGAGGTATCAGAAGTGCGAATGCTGACATAAGTAACGATAAAGCGGGTGAAAAGCCCGCTCGCCGGAAGACCAAGGGTTCCTGTCCAACGTTAATCGGGGCAGGGTGAGTCGACCCCTAGGCGAGGCCGAAAGGCGTAGTCGATGGGAAACAGGTTAATATTCCTGTACTTGGTGTTACTGCGAAGGGGGGACGGAGAAGGCTATGTTGGCCGGGCGACGGTTGTCCCGGTTTAAGCGTGTAGGCTGGTTTTCCAGGCAAATCCGGAAAATCAAGGCTGAGGCGTGATGACGAGGCACTACGGTGCTGAAGCAACAAATGCCCTGCTTCCAGGAAAAGCCTCTAAGCATCAGGTAACATCAAATCGTACCCCAAACCGACAC
>NZ_PDIG01000066.1:0-1010 GCF_004745185.1 Escherichia sp. E2661 | reverse complement strand
TGCTGACACGTCGATGCTCAGACGTACGAGCTGTCTCGATCGATGCTCAGACGTACGTAGCTTGTACATCGATCGATGCTCGACGTACGTAGCTGTACATCGATCGATGCTCAGACGTACGTAGCTGTACATCGATCGATGCTCAGACGTACGTAGCTGTACATCGATCGATGCTCAGACGTACGTAGCTGTACATCGATCGATGCTCAGACGTACGTAGCTGTACATCGATCGATGCTCAGACGTACGTAGCTGTACATCGATCGATGCTCAGACGTACGTAGCTGTACATCGATCGATGCTCAGACGTACGTAGCTGTACATCGATCGATGCTCAGACGTACGTAGCTGTACATCGATCGATGCTCAGACGTACGTAGCTGTACATCGATCGATGCTCAGACGTACGTAGCTGTACATCGATCGATGCTCAGACGTACGTAGCTGTACATCGATCGATGCTCAGACGTACGTAGCTGTACATCGATCGATGCTCAGACGTACGTAGCTGTACATCGATCGATGCTCAGACGTACGTAGCTGTACATCGATCGATGCTCAGACGTACGTAGCTGTACATCGATCGATGCTCAGACGTACGTAGCTGTACATCGATCGATGCTCAGACGTACGTAGCTGTACATCGATCGATGCTCAGACGTACGTAGCTGTACATCGATCGATGCTCAGACGTACGTAGCTGTACATCGATCGATGCTCAGACGTACGTAGCTGTACATCGATCGATGCTCAGACGTACGTAGCTGTACATCGATCGATGCTCAGACGTACGTAGCTGTACATCGATCGATGCTCAGACGTACGTAGCTGTACATCGATCGATGCTCAGACTGTACGTAGCACGTACATCGATCGATGCGCGCAGACACATGGCTAGGGTATTGCGCAACGCGTAGCGCCATTGTGCCAGCGTGGCCTTAAACCAGGGCAGATTGCGCAGAGACCATGACCAGGCGTTCATTACTGACCTACTGCGATACTACAGGTTG
>NZ_PDIG01000095.1:0-548 GCF_004745185.1 Escherichia sp. E2661 | reverse complement strand
CACCGGGCAGGCGTCACACCGTATACGTCCACTTTCGTGTTTGCACAGTGCTGTGTTTTTAATAAACAGTTGCAGCCAGCTGGTATCTTCGACTGATTTCAGCTCCATCCGCGAGGGACTTCACCTACTTATCAGCGTGCCTTCTCCCGAAGTTACGGCACCATTTTGCCTAGTTCCTTCACCCGAGTTCTCTCAAGCGCCTTGGTATTCTCTACCTGACCACCTGTGTCGGTTTGGGGTACGATTTGATGTTACCTGATGCTTAGAGGCTTTTCCTGGAAGCAGGGCATTTGTTGCTTCAGCACCGTAGTGCCTCGTCATCACGCCTCAGCCTTGATTTTCCGGATTTGCCTGGAAAACCAGCCTACACGCTTAAACCGGGACAACCGTCGCCCGGCCAACATAGCCTTCTCCGTCCCCCCTTCGCAGTAACACCAAGTACAGGAATATTAACCTGTTTCCCATCGACTACGCCTTTCGGCCTCGCCTTAGGGGTCGACTCACCCTGCCCCGATTAACGTTGGACAGGAACCCTTGGTCTTCCGGCG
>NZ_PDIG01000092.1:0-669 GCF_004745185.1 Escherichia sp. E2661 | reverse complement strand
GTTTTGCCGCCGTTATTCGCCGTGGCGTCGTCACCGTTAATCTGTGTGCCAGTGCCGCCGTTGGTGATGGTGCTGTCGCCTTCGTTATTAACAACCGCCTGGTCGCCGTCGATCTGAATACCGAATGGATCCGGATCGGTCACGGTCATGGTGCCGTTGTTGTCCACCGTCGCACTGTCGCCGGTGATATCAATCCCGTGTGCGCCGCCGCTGACGTCCAGATCGCCGTCCTGGATAACCTTCCCGTTATTGCCGTTGATTTCTGTACCGGTGGCGTCTTTACCGTCAACAGTGGTTTTGCCGCCGTTATTCGCCGTGGCGTCGTCACCGTTAATCTGTGTGCCGGTGCCGCCATTGGTGGTGGTGCTGTCGCCTTTGTTATTAACAACTGCCTGGTCGCCGTCGATCTGAATACCGATGGATTCCGGATCGGTNACGGTCATGGTGCCTTGTTATNGTCCACCGTCGCGCTGTCGCCGGTGATATCAATCCCGTGCGCCCGCCGCTGACGTCCAGATCGCCGTCCTGGACAACGTTCCCGTTATTGCCGTTGATTTCTGTACCAGTGGCGTCTTTACCGTCAACTGTGGTTTTGCCGCCGTTATTCGCCGTGGCGTCGTCACCGTTAATCTGTGTACCGGTGCCGCCGTTGCTGATGGTGCTTTCGCC
>NZ_PDIG01000091.1:0-743 GCF_004745185.1 Escherichia sp. E2661 | reverse complement strand
CGAGCTTACCACTTTGTGATTCATGACTGGGGTGAAGTCGTAACAAGGTAACCGTAGGGGAACCTGCGGTTGGATCACCTCCTTACCTTAAAGAAGCGTTCTTTGAAGTGCTCACACAGATTGTCTGATAGAAAGTGAAAAGCAAGGCGTCTTGCGAAGCAGACTGATACGTCCCCTTCGTCTAGAGGCCCAGGACACCGCCCTTTCACGGCGGTAACAGGGGTTCGAATCCCCTAGGGGACGCCACTTGCTGGTTTGTGAGTGAAAGTCACCTGCCTTAATATCTCAAAACTCATCTTCGGGTGATGTTTGAGATATTTGCTCTTTAAAAATCTGGATCAAGCTGAAAATTGAAACACTGAACAATGAAAGTTGTTCGTGAGTCTCTCAAATTTTTCGCAACACGATGATGAATCGCAAGAAACATCTTCGGGTTGTGAGGTTAAGCGACTAAGCGTACACGGTGGATGCCCTGGCAGTCAGAGGCGATGAAGGACGTGCTAATCTGCGATAAGCGTCGGTAAGGTGATATGAACCGTTATAACCGGCGATTTCCGAATGGGGAAACCCAGTGTGTTTCGACACACTATCATTAACTGAATCCATAGGTTAATGAGGCGAACCGGGGGAACTGAAACATCTAAGTACCCCGAGGAAAAGAAATCAACCGAGATTCCCCCAGTAGCGGCGAGCGAACGGGGAGCAGCCCAGAGCCTGAATCAGTGTGTGTGTTAGTGGAAGCG
>NZ_PDIG01000090.1:0-899 GCF_004745185.1 Escherichia sp. E2661 | reverse complement strand
GAAGGTGGGGATGACGTCAAGTCATCATGGCCCTTACGACCAGGGCTACACACGTGCTACAATGGCGCATACAAAGAGAAGCGACCTCGCGAGAGCAAGCGGACCTCATAAAGTGCGTCGTAGTCCGGATTGGAGTCTGCAACTCGACTCCATGAAGTCGGAATCGCTAGTAATCGTGGATCAGAATGCCACGGTGAATACGTTCCCGGGCCTTGTACACACCGCCCGTCACACCATGGGAGTGGGTTGCAAAAGAAGTAGGTAGCTTAACCTTCGGGAGGGCGCTTACCACTTTGTGATTCATGACTGGGGTGAAGTCGTAACAAGGTAACCGTAGGGGAACCTGCGGTTGGATCACCTCCTTACCTTAAAGAACTGTTCTTTGCAGTGCTCACACAGATTGTCTGATAGAAAGTGAAAAGCAAGGCGTCTTGCGAAGCAGACTGATACGTCCCCTTCGTCTAGAGGCCCAGGACACCGCCCTTTCACGGCGGTAACAGGGGTTCGAATCCCCTAGGGGACGCCACTTGCTGGTTTGTGAGTGAAAGTCGCCGACCTCTGTATCTCAAAACTCACTTACGAGTGATGTTTGAGATATTTGCTCTTTAAAAATCTGGATCAAGCTGAAAATTGAAACACTGAACAATGAAAGTTGTTCGTGAGTCTCTCAAATTTTCGCAACGCGATGATGAATCGAAAGAAACATCTTCGGGTTGTGAGGTTAAGCGACTAAGCGTACACGGTGGATGCCCTGGCAGTCAGAGGCGATGAAGGACGTGCTAATCTGCGATAAGCGTCGGTAAGGTGATATGAACCGTTATAACCGGCGATTTCCGAATGGGGAAACCCAGTGTGTTTCGACACACTATCATTAACTGAATCCATAAGGTTAATGAGGC
>NZ_PDIG01000089.1:0-649 GCF_004745185.1 Escherichia sp. E2661 | reverse complement strand
GAGCGAACGGGGAGCAGCCCAGANNNTGGATTCAGTTAATGATAGTGTGTCGAAACACACTGGGTTTCCCCATTCGGAAATCGCCGGTTATAACGGTTCATATCACCTTACCGACGCTTATCGCAGATTAGCACGTCCTTCATCGCCTCTGACTGCCAGGGCATCCACCGTGTACGCTTAGTCGCTTAACCTCACAACCCGAAGATGTTTCTTTCGATTCATCATCGTGTTGTGAAAATTTGAGAGACTCACGAACAACTTGCGTTGTTCAGTGTTTCAATTTTCAGCTTGATCCAGATTTTTAAAGAGCAAAACTTCGCAGTGAACCTTTGCAGGTACACTCTGAAGTATTTTTTATTTAATCACTACAGAGATGGTGGAGCTATGCGGGATCGAACCGCAGACCTCCTGCGTGCAAAGCAGGCGCTCTCCCAGCTGAGCTATAGCCCCATAACATGTAGTTAAAACCTCTTCAAATTTGCGGTGCAAATTTTGGTAGGCCTGAGTGGACTTGAACCACCGACCTCACCCTTATCAGGGGTGCGCTCTAACCACCTGAGCTACAAGCCTGTAGAGGTTTTACTGCTCATTTTCATCAGACAATCTGTGTGAGCATGCAAAGTACGCTTCTTTAAGGTAAGGATGTGAT
>NZ_PDIG01000088.1:0-890 GCF_004745185.1 Escherichia sp. E2661 | reverse complement strand
CCAGTGATAAACTGGAGGAAGGTGGGGATGACGTCAAGTCATCATGGCCCTTACGACCAGGGCTACACACGTGCTACAATGGCGCATACAAAGAGAAGCGACCTCGCGAGAGCAAGCGGACCTCATAAAGTGCGTCGTAGTCCGGATTGGAGTCTGCAACTCGACTCCATGAAGTCGGAATCGCTAGTAATCGTGGATCAGAATGCCACGGTGAATACGTTCCCGGGCCTTGTACACACCGCCCGTCACACCATGGGAGTGGGTTGCAAAAGAAGTAGGTAGCTTAACCTTCGGGAGGGCGCTTACCACTTTGTGATTCATGACTGGGGTGAAGTCGTAACAAGGTAACCGTAGGGGAACCTGCGGTTGGATCACCTCCTTACCTTAAAGAAGCGTACTTTGAAGTGCTCACACAGATTGTCTGATAGAAAGTGAAAAGCAAGGCGTCTTGCGAAGCAGACTGATACGTCCCCTTCGTCTAGAGGCCCAGGACACCGCCCTTTCACGGCGGTAACAGGGGTTCGAATCCCCTAGGGGACGCCACTTGCTGGTTTGTGAGTGAAAGTCGCCGACCTCTGTATCTCAAAACTCACTTACGAGTGATGTTTGAGATATTTGCTCTTTAAAAATCTGGATCAAGCTGAAAATTGAAACACTGAACAACGAGAGTTGTTCGTGAGTCTCTCAAATTTTCGCAACACGATGATGAATCGAAAGAAACATCTTCGGGTTGTGAGGTTAAGCGACTAAGCGTACACGGTGGATGCCCTGGCAGTCAGAGGCGATGAAGGACGTGCTAATCTGCGATAAGCGTCGGTAAGGTGATATGAACCGTTATAACCGGCGATTTCCGAATGGGGAAACCCAGTGTGATTCGTCACACTATCATT
>NZ_PDIG01000086.1:0-790 GCF_004745185.1 Escherichia sp. E2661 | reverse complement strand
GCATTCGCTTGCTGCTGACCCCATCAATTAACCTTCCGGCACCGGGCAGGCGTCACACCGTATACGTCCACTTTCGTGTTTGCACAGTGCTGTGTTTTTAATTAAACAGTTGCAGCCAGCTGGTATCTTCGACTGATTTCAGCTCCATCCGCGAGGGACTTCACCTACATATCAGCGTGCCTTCTCCCGAAGTTACGGCACCATTTTGCCTAGTTCCTTCACCCGAGTTCTCTCAAGCGCCTTGGTATTCTCTACCTGACCACCTGTGTCGGTTTGGGGTACGATTTGATGTTACCTGATGCTTAGAGGCTTTTCCTGGAAGCAGGGCATTTGTTGCTTCAGCACCGTAGTGCCTCGTCATCACGCCTCAGCCTTGGTTTTCCGGATTTGCCTGGAAAACCAGCCTACACGCTTAAACCGGGACAACCGTCGCCCGGCCAACATAGCCTTCTCCGTCCCCCCTTCGCAGTAACACCAAGTACAGGAATATTAACCTGTTTCCCATCGACTACGCCTTTCGGCCTCGCCTTAGGGGTCGACTCACCCTGCCCCGATTAACGTTGGACAGGAACCCTTGGTCTTCCGGCGAGCGGGCTTTTCACCCGCTTTATCGTTACTTATGTCAGCATTCGCACTTCTGATACCTCCAGCAACCCTCACAGGCCACCTTCACAGGCTTACAGAACGCTCCCCTACCCAACAACACATAGTGTCGCTGCCGCAGCTTCGGTGCATGGTTTAGCCCCGTTACATCTTCCGCGCAGGCCGACTCGACCAGTGAGCTATTACG
>NZ_PDIG01000085.1:0-875 GCF_004745185.1 Escherichia sp. E2661 | reverse complement strand
GTGTTACCCAACCTTCAACCTGCCCATGGCTAGATCACCGGGTTTCGGGTCTATACCCTGCAACTTAACGCCCAGTTAAGACTCGGTTTCCCTTCGGCTCCCCTATTCGGTTAACCTTGCTACAGAATATAAGTCGCTGACCCATTATACAAAAGGTACGCAGTCACCCCATAAAGAGGCTCCCACTGCTTGTACGTACACGGTTTCAGGTTCTTTTTCACTCCCCTCGCCGGGGTTCTTTTCGCCTTTCCCTCACGGTACTGGTTCACTATCGGTCAGTCAGGAGTATTTAGCCTTGGAGGATGGTCCCCCCATATTCAGACAGGATACCACGTGTCCCGCCCTACTCATCGAGCTCACAGTATGTGCATTTTTGTGTACGGGGCTGTCACCCTGTATCGCACGCCTTTCCAGACGCTTCCACTAACACACACACTGATTCAGGCTCTGGGCTGCTCCCCGTTCGCTCGCCGCTACTGGGGGAATCTCGGTTGATTTCTTTTCCTCGGGGTACTTAGATGTTTCAGTTCCCCCGGTTCGCCTCATTAACCTATGGATTCAGTTAATGATAGTGTGACGAATCACACTGGGTTTCCCCATTCGGAAATCGCCGGTTATAACGGTTCATATCACCTTACCGACGCTTATCGCAGATTAGCACGTCCTTCATCGCCTCTGACTGCCAGGGCATCCACCGTGTACGCTTAGTCGCTTAACCTCACAACCCGAAGATGTTTCTTTCGATTCATCATCGTGTTGCGAAAATTTGAGAGACTCACGAACAACTTTCGTTGTTCAGTGTTTCAATTTTCAGCTTGATCCAGATTTTTAAAGAGCAAAACTTCGCATGAACCTTTGCAGGTAATCTGAGTATT
>NZ_PDIG01000083.1:0-513 GCF_004745185.1 Escherichia sp. E2661 | reverse complement strand
GTATTCAAGGCAGGGTTAAGACGTAAGATGCGAAAAGCAGCCATGGACAGAAACTACCTGGCGTCAGTCCTTGCGGGGAGCGGGCTTTCGTAATCTTGCCCTGCTTTTTGTACTAAATAATTCGCATTTTATGTTTAAAAATTGAGATATTCCTCATTACCTGAAGCTGTTTTTTATTACTTATACATGATCAAATACTCCTTACATAATTAAGGAGAGCAAAATGGAACTTAAAAAAATTGATGGAACATATTTCTATAATTCCCGATTACAGACAAGCCTGGAAAGTGGAACATAAATTATCGGATATTCTACTGTTGACTATTTGTGCCGTTATTTCTGGTGCAGAAGGATGGGAAGATATAGAGGATTTTGGGGAAACACATCTCGATTTTTTGAAGCAATATGGTGATTTTGAAAATGGTATTCCTGTTCACGATACCATTGCCAGAGTTGTATCCTGTATCAGTCCTGCAAAAATTTCACGAGTGCTTTATTAACTGGATGCGTGAC
>NZ_PDIG01000082.1:0-602 GCF_004745185.1 Escherichia sp. E2661 | reverse complement strand
GCAGTTTGATTTCTAAGCTGCCTGTACGGCAGTGAACAGACGGCGTTTCTGTCCAGATACCGCGAAAAGTTTCTAAGCTGCCTGTACGGCAGTGAACCCAGATACTGGTACTCGTCAGGCATTAATGGCTTTCTAAGCTGCCTGTACGGCAGTGAACAGCTCGCAGCACAACGCGGTGAATACGTTGAGTTTCTAAGCTGCCTGTACGGCAGTGAACTGACGCGGATATAGCGCAGGCTATCCTCTCACTTTCTAAGCTGCCTGTACGGCAGTGAACTCAAATACTACACGTTTAGCCCGTTGTTAATAAAGCAAAACCATCTCATTTTCCTGCTGCCACCCTTTTTTATCCTTACCTTCCAGCAGCACTAATTATCAACAACTTACCATCATCATCAAAAAAAGGGTCTGAACTTCCTCCACCCCATAAACAAAAAGTCCGTAACCCCTGACGAGATTACGGACTTCACCAACCTACTTAACAATCTGATTAATGCGCGGCTTCCGGTTTACGATGTACAGCTACGTACGTCTGAGCATCGATCGATGTACAGCTACGTACGTCGAGCATCGATCGATGTACAGCTACGACGTCTGAGCAT
>NZ_PDIG01000080.1:0-863 GCF_004745185.1 Escherichia sp. E2661 | reverse complement strand
CCTTAAAGAAGCGTACTTTGCATGCTCACACAGATTGTCTGATGAAAATGAGCAGTAAACCTCTACAGGCTTGTAGCTCAGGTGGTTAGAGCGCACCCCTGATAAGGGTGAGGTCGGTGGTTCAAGTCCACTCAGGCCTACCAAATTTGCACCGCAAATTTGAAGAGGTTTTAACTACATGTTATGGGGCTATAGCTCAGCTGGGAGAGCGCCTGCTTTGCACGCAGGAGGTCTGCGGTTCGATCCCGCATAGCTCCACCATCTCTGTAGTGATTAAATAAAAAAATACTTCAGAGTGTACCTGCAAAGGTTCACTGCGAAGTTTTGCTCTTTAAAAATCTGGATCAAGCTGAAAATTGAAACACTGAACAACGCAAGTTGTTCGTGAGTCTCTCAAATTTTTCGCAACACGATGATGAATCGCAAGAAACATCTTCGGGTTGTGAGGTTAAGCGACTAAGCGTACACGGTGGATGCCCTGGCAGTCAGAGGCGATGAAGGACGTGCTAATCTGCGATAAGCGTCGGTGAGGTGATATGAACCGTTATAACCGGCGATTTCCGAATGGGGAAACCCAGTGTGTTTCGACACACTATCATTAACTGAATCCATAGGTTAATGAGGCGAACCGGGGGAACTGAAACATCTAAGTACCCCGAGGAAAAGAAATCAACCGAGATTCCCCCAGTAGCGGCGAGCGAACGGGGAGCAGCCCAGAGCCTGAATCAGTGTGTGTGTTAGTGGAAGCGTCTGGAAAGGCGTGCGATACAGGGTGACAGCCCCGTACACAAAAATGCACATGCTGTGAGCTCGATGAGTAGGGCGGGACACGTGGTATCCTGTCTGAATATGGGGGGACCATC
>NZ_PDIG01000079.1:0-875 GCF_004745185.1 Escherichia sp. E2661 | reverse complement strand
TCGTTCGATGCTCAGACGTACGTAGCTGTCATCACGATGCTCGACGTACGTGCGTACTCGATCGATGCTCAGACGTACGTAGCTGTACATCGATCGATGCTCGACGTACGTAGCTGTACACGTGATGCTCAGACGTACGTAGCTGTACATCGATCGATGCTCAGACGTACGTAGCTGTACATCGATCGATGCTCAGACGTACGTNNCTGNACATGCACGATACGGCGTTACCACCATTTCAGGCAGAACTTCGAACGCGCGATACATCAGATCTGGGCAAATTAATGGTGAGAAATCAGTTTATGAATATTCTGCGCCAGCTCCTGAATACGCATGTCTTCATAGAATTCAGGATCTTCCTGATACAGTGACGGCAGCATGTTTTTCACACGCAGGTTTAAATCAAAGGCGCGTTTGAACTCTGTCAGACCACGCAACAGGCTCAGAGCTTTGGTTTTATCGATACCAATGCTGAAGAGGAAGAGCAGGTTATAAGGACCGGTTTTCTCAACGATAATGCCGTGTTCATCAAGGTATTTCGCCACAATGTCGCCGGAATACCGAAATCGTCCATCGTGCCGTCTTTCGTCATACCCGGCGTCAGCAGAGTGACTTTGATCGGGTCCAGATACATATGCTCGTTGTCAATGTTCTGGAAACCATGCCAGCCGTTGTCAGAATTGAGCGGCCAGCATTCAACCTGGTCAATCTGCTCTGGCTGCCAGACATCAAAGAACCAACCTTCTGATTCACCTTTTAAGCGTTTAATCTCTTTACGGAACCGGATTGCACGATTAATAGAGCCATCAATCAGACGCTTACCGGCATTTCCTTTCATCATTGCCGCCGCAGTTTCCGTCGATGCGACAATACCG
>NZ_PDIG01000078.1:0-844 GCF_004745185.1 Escherichia sp. E2661 | reverse complement strand
CCGATCCGGAGTCCATCGGTATTCAGATCGACGGCGACCAGGCGAGTTGTTAATAACGAAGGCGACAGCACCATCACCAACGGCGGCACGGCACACAGATTAACGGTGACGACACCACGGCGAATAACGGCGGCAAACCACAGTTGACGGTAAAGACGCCACTGGTACAGAAATCAACGGCAATAACGGCACCGTTATCCAGGACGGCGATCTGGACGTCAGCGGCGGGGCGGCACGGGATTGATATCACCGGCGACAGCGCGACGGTGGACAACAACGGCACCATGACCGTGACCGATCCGGAGTCCATCGGTATTCAGATCGACGGCGACCAGGCGGTGGTTAATAACGAAGGCGACAGCACCATCACCAACGGCGGCACCGGCACACAGATTAACGGTGACGACACCACGGCGAATAACGGCGGCAAAACCACAGTTGACGGTAAAGACTCCAGCGGTACGGAAATCAACGGTAATAACGGGAAAGTTGTTCAGGACGGCGATCTGGACGTCAGCGGCGGCGCACACGGGATTGATATCACCGGCGACAGCGCGACGGTGGACAANAACGGCACCATGACCGTGACCGATCCGGAATCCATCGGTATTCAGATCGACGGCGACCAGGCAGTTGTTAATAACGAAGGCGACAGCACCACCACCAACGTCTGAGCATCGATCGATGTACAGCTACGTACGTCTGAGCATCGATCGATGTACAGCTACGTACGTCTGAGCATCGATCGATGTACAGCTACGTACGTCTGAGCATCGACGATGTACAGCTACGTACGTCGAGCATCGATCGATGTACAGCACGTACGTCTGAGCATCGATCGAGT
>NZ_PDIG01000077.1:0-583 GCF_004745185.1 Escherichia sp. E2661 | reverse complement strand
TGGACGCAAAGAGTGTTGAGGGTTATCGCGAAATGGGGCAGATGGGCGTGTTACCTGCGCTTTCGCTGGCGCTGGTTATTGGCGTTGGTGTACTGGCCACACCGTCTTATCGCCAGCGTATTTACTCGGGTAAAGATGTTCCCTCTGTACGCCGTTCGTTTGTTATTACTGGCGTGTTGTATCTGTTCTTCTCGATTCTGCCTGCCATTATCGGCATGGCGGCGTTCACCATGAACCCGAATCTGGAAACAGTAACTATGCCTTCTTGTTCGCCACCAGTTTTCTGCCGCCATTGCTTGGCCTGGTGGTACTGATTGCCGGGCTTTCTGCCACCATGTCTTCTGCCAGCTCCGATGCCATCGCAGCGGTGGCGATTATGATGCGCGATGTCTACACCATGATTACCGGCAAAATGCCGCCGGAGAACAAGGCAATCACTTACTCACGCTGGATGCTGACCTTTGTTATTGGCCTGGCGCTGGTCTTTGCTCTGACCTCTAATGACATCATCAGCTACATTACCAAAATGATTTCGATGCTGATGTCCGGGCTGTTTATCTGCTCGATTCTCGGTCGCTTCTGG
>NZ_PDIG01000076.1:0-551 GCF_004745185.1 Escherichia sp. E2661 | reverse complement strand
GTACATCGATCGATGCTCAGACGTACGTAGCTGTCATCGATCGATGCTCGACGTACGTAGCTGTACATCGATCGATGCTCAGACGTACGTAGCTGTACATCGATCGATGCTCAGACGTACGTAGCTGTACATCGATCGATGCTCAGACGTACGTAGCTGTACATCGATCCCGCTGCGCGCTTTGCTGATAGATTTACCTGTCTAGTTTTTTACAGGGAGAAGATGATGAGTAAAAATCGGCGAAAAAAACGTCAGCCAGTAAAGTCCGTTGCGGCGAAAGAAACCACTCGCGCTACCAAAAGTTTTGGCTATGAAGAGATGTTGAGTGAGTTGGAGGCGATAGTCGCCGACGCCGAAATACGGTTAGCCGAGGATGAAGCTACCGCGTAAACACAGGTTGCCGGATGCGGCGTAAACGCCTTATCCGGCTCACAAACCAAACAAATTGCACAATCCGTAGGTCGGATAAGATGCGCCAGCATCGCATCCGGCATCAGGTACAAAACCCAACAACATCAACAAATTGCACAATCCGTAGGCCGGATAAGATG
>NZ_PDIG01000075.1:0-624 GCF_004745185.1 Escherichia sp. E2661 | reverse complement strand
GGTTCTCCCGGCCAGCGACGATGGCTGAGTGGTGTTTTGCCTTTTTTATATTTCAGTTCCAGTTGTGCGTTATCCGCCAGCCACGGTAGTTCCTTGCTCATGTGTTTTCCTTATTCAAACAGAGCTTCAATATCGTTAATCAACTCGCTGGCGGTGATGGCATCGAGTACGGAGAACTGCGCTTCCTGTGTTGAATTACTCCCCAGCCATAGCTTCTGCTTTGCCTTCCCATAGCCACAGCTTGCTTAAGAGTTGCTCGGCACTCAGTTCGGCTGGCGACATGCCTACCGCAAAACCTTCATCGATTTCCATGACTAACGACCAGCGGCCCAGGGGTTTGATCATCCAGCCGATCCAGCCTCCGATCCTGCCGGGGTTGCCCTTTATCCAGCCTTTTATTCGCCAGCCCCATTACCCGACCGCTTGGGCATTTTCTGCCTGCCCAGCGGGTCAATTCGCTGGCATTGCGCTCGGTTTCTGTCAGGGCGTAACTGTTACGGTCGAGCTGGCGGAACGGCGGTAACAGTTCATAGTCGGCAAAAAGCTGCCCAAAGGCGGCGGCATCCGTCGGTGATATTTCCAGAACGTGAGGAATACCAATAGAGATATCGCCTTCCGGCAAGG
>NZ_PDIG01000074.1:0-518 GCF_004745185.1 Escherichia sp. E2661 | reverse complement strand
GACGTCATCCCCACCTTCCTCCAGTTTATCACTGGCAGTCTCCTTTGAGTTCCCGGCCGGACCGCTGGCAACAAAGGATAAGGGTTGCGCTCGTTGCGGGACTTAACCCAACATTTCTACAACACGAGCTGACGACAGCCATGCAGCACCTGTCTCACAGTTCCCGAAGGCACCAATCCATCTCTGGAAAGTTCTGTGGATGTCAAGACCAGGTAAGGTTCTTCGCGTTGCATCGAATTAAACCACATGCTCCACCGCTTGTGCGGGCCCCCGTCAATTCATTTGAGTTTTAACCTTGCGGCCGTACTCCCCAGGCGGTCGACTTAACGCGTTAGCTCCGGAAGCCACGCCTCAAGGGCACAACCTCCAAGTCGACATCGTTTACGGCGTGGACTACCAGGGTATCTAATCCTGTTTGCTCCCCACGCTTTCGCACCTGAGCGTCAGTCTTCGTCCAGGGGGCCGCCTTCGCCACCGGTATTCCTCCAGATCTCTACGCATTTCACCGCTACACCTGG
>NZ_PDIG01000073.1:0-630 GCF_004745185.1 Escherichia sp. E2661 | reverse complement strand
CATTTCTGGCTCTTTCTTTTGTTCTGCTATTATGGACCGAAAGGAGACTGCCACGCATAATTTCTTCAGCCCTTTCCATTCAAACGTGAAATCAATAAGTTCATCAGGGACATCGCAAACAATATGAAGACGGATCTCTTCTCTGCCGTGACTCTTTTCACTAATTGCGTAACTGTCATGCTCTGGATTATTTAATTCTTTCAGCGGAAATTTTTTCCTCAAAGGCTTTATTTAGCCGCCCCTGGTTTCCTTTTACAGCGAATAAATAATCACCTCCCTGTTTTTGTATCTTCTCTGCAATATCTTTCTGGCAACCAATCGCATCAGTTGTGATAATTTTTCCTTTAATATCCAACATGTTAAGAAGTTCAGGGATAGCTGTGATCTCATTAGATTTCTCATCTGTCTTGATCTGTCCGATGACCAGACTGTGCATTGTTGAGAACGCACTAATGACATGAATCGCTCCCTTGCGGCGACTCTTGTCATAAGAATGCCGGAGCGTTTTTCCATCAATTGCAATGACGTCTTTATCATTTGATGAATGGCAGTCACGCATCCAGTTAATAAAGCACTCGTGAAATTTTGCAGGACTGATACAGGATACAACTCTGGCAATGGTATCGTGAA
>NZ_PDIG01000072.1:0-627 GCF_004745185.1 Escherichia sp. E2661 | reverse complement strand
TCCCCACCTTCCTCCAGTTTATCACTGGCAGTCTCCTTTGAGTTCCCGGCCGGACCGCTGGCAACAAAGGATAAGGGTTGCGCTCGTTGCGGGACTTAACCCAACATTTCACAACACGAGCTGACGACAGCCATGCAGCACCTGTCTCACGGTTCCCGAAGGCACATTCTCATCTCTGAAAACTTCCGTGGATGTCAAGACCAGGTAAGGTTCTTCGCGTTGCATCGAATTAAACCACATGCTCCACCGCTTGTGCGGGCCCCCGTCAATTCATTTGAGTTTTAACCTTGCGGCCGTACTCCCCAGGCGGTCGACTTAACGCGTTAGCTCCGGAAGCCACACCTCAAGGGCACAACCTCCAAGTCGACATCGTTTACGGCGTGGACTACCAGGGTATCTAATCCTGTTTGCTCCCCACGCTTTCGCACCTGAGCGTCAGTCTTCGTCCAGGGGGCCGCCTTCGCCACCGGTATTCCTCCAGATCTCTACGCATTTCACCGCTACACCTGGAATTCTACCCCCCTCTACGAGACTCAAGCTTGCCAGTATCAGATGCAGTTCCCAGGTTGAGCCCGGGGATTTCACATCTGACTTAACAAACCGCCTGCGTGCGCTTTACGCCCAGTA
>NZ_PDIG01000071.1:0-757 GCF_004745185.1 Escherichia sp. E2661 | reverse complement strand
TCGCTCAACGGATAAAAGGTACTCCGGGGATAACAGGCTGATACCGCCCAAGAGTTCATATCGACGGCGGTGTTTGGCACCTCGATGTCGGCTCATCACATCCTGGGGCTGAAGTAGGTCCCAAGGGTATGGCTGTTCGCCATTTAAAGTGGTACGCGAGCTGGGTTTAGAACGTCGTGAGACAGTTCGGTCCCTATCTGCCGTGGGCGCTGGAGAACTGAGGGGGGCTGCTCCTAGTACGAGAGGACCGGAGTGGACGCATCACTGGTGTTCGGGTTGTCATGCCAATGGCACTGCCCGGTAGCTAAATGCGGAAGAGATAAGTGCTGAAAGCATCTAAGCACGAAACTTGCCCCGAGATGAGTTCTCCCTGACCCTTTAAGGGTCCTGAAGGAACGTTGAAGACGACGACGTTGATAGGCCGGGTGTGTAAGCGCAGCGATGCGTTGAGCTAACCGGTACTAATGAACCGTGAGGCTTAACCTTACAACGCCGAAGATGTTTTGGCGGATGAGACATCGATAAGTAAGCTTGATAACAGATTAGATTAACCGGCGTAAGCGGGTTAATAAAACAGAATTTGCCTGGCGGCCGTAGCGCGGTGGTCCCACCTGACCCCATGCCGAACTCAGAAGTGAAACGCCGTAGCGCCGATGGTAGTGTGGGGTCTCCCCATGCGAGAGTAGGGAACTGCCAGGCATCAAATTAAGCAGTAAGCCGGTCATAAAACCGGTGGTTGTAAAAGAATTCGGTGGAG
>NZ_PDIG01000070.1:0-858 GCF_004745185.1 Escherichia sp. E2661 | reverse complement strand
TGAAGAANTATGCGTGGCAGTCTCCTTTCGGTCCATAATAGCAGAACAAAAGAAAGAGCAGAAATGACGGTCAGATATTATATCAGTTCTGCTGATTTAACCGCTGAGAAGTTCGCCACAGCGATCCGAAATCACTGGCACGTGGAGAATAAGCTGCACTGGCGTCTGGACGTGGTAATGAATGAAGACGACTGCAAAATAAGAAGAGGAAATGCAGCAGAATTATTTTCAGGGATACGGCACATTGCTATTAATATTTTGACGAATGATAAGGTATTCAAGGCAGGGTTAAGACGTAAGATGCGAAAAGCAGCCATGGACAGAAACTACCTGGCGTCAGTCCTTGCGGGGAGCGGGCTTTCGTAATCTTGCCCTGCTTTTTGTACTAAATAATTCGCATTTTATGTTTAAAAATTGAGATATTCCTCATTACCTGAAGCTGTTTTTTATTACTTATACATGATCAAATACTCCTTACATAATTAAGGAGAGCAAAATGGAACTTAAAAAATTGATGGAACATATTTCTATAATTCCCGATTACAGACAAGCCTGGAAAGTGGAACATAAATTATCGGATATTCTACTGTTGACTATTTGTGCCGTTATTTCTGGTGCAGAAGGATGGGAAGATATAGAGGATTTTGGGGAAACACATCTCGATTTTTTGAAGCAATATGGTGATTTTGAAAATGGTATTCCTGTTCACGATACCATTGCCAGAGTTGTATCCTGTATCAGTCCTGCAAAATTTCACGAGTGCTTTATTAACTGGATGCGTGACTGCCATTCATCAAATGATAAAGACGTCATTGCAATTGATGGAAAAACGCTCCGGCATTCTTATGACAAGAGTCC
>NZ_PDIG01000065.1:0-643 GCF_004745185.1 Escherichia sp. E2661 | reverse complement strand
CCCGTGCGCCCGCCGCTGACGTCCAGATCGCCGTCCTGAACAACTTTCCCGTTATTACCGTTGATTTCCGTACCGCTGGAGTCTTTACCGTCAACNGTGGTTTTGCCGCCGTTATTCGCCGTGGTGTCGTCACCGTTAATCTGTGTGCCGGTGCCGCCGTTGGTGATGGTGCTGTCGCCTTCGTTATTAACCACCGCCTGGTCGCCGTCGATCTGAATACCAATGGATTCCGGATCGGTCACGGTCATGGTGCCGTTGTTGTCCACCGTCGCGCTGTCGCCGGTGATATCAATCCCGTGTGCGCCCGCCGCTGACGTCCAGATCGCCGTCCTGGATAACTTTCCCGTTATTGCCGTTGATTTCCGTACCGGTGGAATCCTTGCCATCAACGACTGTTTTGCCGCCGTTATTCGCCGTGGCGTCGTCACCGTTAATCTGTGTACCGGTGCCGCCGTTGCTGATGGTGCTTTCGCCTTCGTTATTAACAACCGCCTGGTCGCCGTCGATCTGAATACCAATGGATTCCGGATCGGTCACGGTCATGGTGCCGTTGTTGTCCACCGTCGCGCTGTCGCCGGTGATATCAATACCGTGCGCCCCGCCGCTGACGTCCAGATCGCCGTCCTGGATAACGTGCCGTTAT
>NZ_PDIG01000064.1:0-787 GCF_004745185.1 Escherichia sp. E2661 | reverse complement strand
TGGACAGGGACGGTAACCGTTATCGATCCGGTCAATCATATGGCGATTGTGATGTTAAGCAACAAGCCCCATTCGCCAGTGCTCGTCCACAAAAAAATCCCAATATGTTCGAAAGCGGTCAGTTACCGATTGCAACTTATGGTTGGGTAGTTGATCAGGTGTATGCGGCGTTGAAGCAAAAGTAATAAAAAGGCCAGTCAGTTGTGTTACTGGCTGACCTGCGACTGCTGACAAACGCAAAACTGCCTGATGCGCTACGCTTATCAGGCCTACGCGGCCCCTGCAATGTATTGAATTCGCACGATTTGTAGGCCGGATAAGGCGTTCACGCCGCATCCGGCGTGTACAACGCGCACTTTATCAACAATCTGAAGGCCAGTCAGTAAGTGCTATTGGCTGGCCTTTAATCATCGAATCAGAAACGCTTACAGCGCCATCAGCTTGTCCAGCGACGGCGCGAAGTAATAGCCGCCGGTTACCGGTTTGGTGAAACGCAACATCGCATCACGCTTACCATCGGTATCACCAAACATGCTCAGCAATTGCTGCTCAATGTTATGCAGACGCGCACAGTAGGCGCAGAAGTACAGACCGTGAGTGCAGCATCGATCGATGTACAGCTACGTACGTCTGAGCATCGATCGATGTACAGCTACGTACGTCTGAGCATCGACGATGTACAGCTACGTACGTCTGAGCATCGATCGATGACAGTACGACGTCTGACATCGATCGATGTACAGCTACGTACGTCTGAGGCATCGATCGATGACAGCTCGTACGTCGA
>NZ_PDIG01000063.1:0-525 GCF_004745185.1 Escherichia sp. E2661 | reverse complement strand
GTTCCCGTTACTTTCTGCCAATATCTACCAGAAAAGTACCGGCGAGCGCCTGTTTAAACCATGGGCGCTGTTTAAGCGTCAGGATCTGAAAATTGCCGTTATTGGTCTGACGACGGATGACACAGCGAAGTTAGGCAACCCAGAAAACTTCACCGATATTGAGTTCCGTAAGCCCGCCGATGAAGCGAAGCTGGTGATTCAGGAGCTGCAACAGACAGAAAAGCCAGACATTATTATCGCGGCGACCCATATGGGCGGATTACGACAAGGTGAGCACGGCTCTAACGCACCGGGCGATGTGGAGAGGCGCGCGCGCTGCCTGCCGGATCGCTGGCGATGATCGTCGGTGGTCACTCGCAAGATCCGGTCTGCATGGCGGCAGAAAACAAAAAACAGGTCGATTACGTGCCGGGTACGCCATGCAAACCGGATCAACAAAACGGCATCTGGATTGTGCAGGCACATGAGTGGGGCAAATACGTGGGACGGGCTGATTTTGAGTTTCGTAATGGCGAAATGAAAATG
>NZ_PDIG01000062.1:0-634 GCF_004745185.1 Escherichia sp. E2661 | reverse complement strand
TGCAAAATCCACGGTCCGGTGCCAATCGGCGCTTTAATTCCGTTCATGGTTTCATGGTTTTAAACTGCGAGGGGGCGATAAAACGGAAAGGACGGGGCAGGGCCAGTTCTTGCAGGAAAGGATAGTAGGCGCTTTTCAGGGTGATTTNCAGCTCGTTTTACTGAGTGCTTTGACATCAACAATCTGGTTTGCCAGCTCCAGCCAGGCGTGACGTTGACGGTTATCGAGCACTGCGCGGAAGTTTTCTGCCGCTGCCTCGGCATCAAACGGTTCGCCGTTGGAGAATTTCACGTCATCACGCAGGGTGAAGGTCCAGGTTTACCATCTTCTGAATGAGTCCAGCTTTTGCCAGCCACGGGATCACCGAACCATCAGCCTGATATTTCACCAGCGGTTCATAAACCATGCTCTGGGCGAACATCTGGTTAGGCGTGTAAAGGTGCGGGTTTAGTGGCCCGACGTTCACCGGCCAGGCGGTGGTGATTTCATCTGGTGCGGCGGCATGGACGATAAAAGACGCACAAGCCAGCAGCGCAAATAGAGTGCGGCGGAGTGTGGAGAGCATGGTAACCCCAATGGATTAAAATAGATGGCGGAAATAAGTATGACGATTTTAAGTATTCGTCATACTGAT
>NZ_PDIG01000061.1:0-635 GCF_004745185.1 Escherichia sp. E2661 | reverse complement strand
GCTGGCAGCGCAGAAGTAATTTTATTCGGGCGGATAAGGCGTTTTTGCCTCATCCGCCGCTCTGTACACAATGCCTGATGCGACGCGGCCGCGTCTTATCAGGCCTACAAACCACACTCATTCCGTAGAGCGGATAACGCGTTTTCGCCGCATCCGCCGTTCTGTGCTCAATGCCTGATGCGACGCGGCCGCGTCTTATCATGCCTACAAACACACTCATTCCGTAGGGCGGATAAGGCGTTTTTCGCCGCATCCGCCGTTCTGTGCTCAATGCCTGATGCGACGCTGGCGCGTCTTATCATGCCTACAAACCACACCGCACATTTCAACAATCTATCTTTCATCCCATATTCATCAACATCCGCTATTATTGATTTCCAGCTTAATCATCACCTGATGAACAAAAATAATGACTAAACCCAATCATGAGCTTAGCCCGGCGCTGATCGTGCTAATGTCGATCGCCACCGGTCTGGCGGTCGCCAGCAACTATTACGCACAGCCATTGCTCGACACCATCGCGCGTAACTTTTCCCTTTCCGCCAGTTCGGCGGGCTTTATTGTTACCGCCGCGCAGTTGGGCTATGCCGCAGGTCTGCTGTTTCTTGTTCCCCTCGGTGATATGTTTGAACGCC
>NZ_PDIG01000060.1:0-528 GCF_004745185.1 Escherichia sp. E2661 | reverse complement strand
CAAGCAGGAGAAATTCTGGCTGAAGCGGCGCTTGGCTTACAGCGGCGGGGGCTGGAAGGCATTGTGTTATGTACCAATACGATGCACAAAGTAGCGGATGCTATCGAATCCCGTTGTACACTGCCTTTTTACATATTGCGGATGCCACTGGACGTGCAATTACCCGTGCCGGAATGACTCGCGTGGCGCTGCTGGGTACGACGCTACACCATGGAACAGGATTTTATCGTTGGGCGACTGGCGGCGCAATTTTCCATCGACTGTCTGATCCCTGAAGCGGATGAAAGGGCGAAAATTAATCAGATTATTTTTGAAGAACTGTGTCTGGGGCATTTTAGCGAAACATCACGCACTTATTATGCGCAAGTGATTGCTCGCCTCGCAGAACAGGGCGCGCAGGGCGTCATTTTTGGCTGCACGGAAATTGGTTTACTGGTGCCAGAAGAGCGCAGTGTTCTGCCTGTGTTTGATACTGCGGCTATTCATGCCGAGGATGCAGTCGCCTTTATGCTGTCGTAATTCGCTACA
>NZ_PDIG01000059.1:0-576 GCF_004745185.1 Escherichia sp. E2661 | reverse complement strand
CGCGCAGTCTCTACAAAACCGCAGGAGTATTACGATCCGGACGCTACGGCCAACGCTTAATCTCTCAGCTCGTTGCCATATCTGTTCGCCTGTTCACGGTTTGCGCACTTCCTCAAATGTATCGTGCGCGACAAGATCGGCTCGTTCAAAGAGCGTGAAGATATGCAGCGCTGGCTCAATGAATGGATCATGAACTACGTTGATGCCGATCCGGTGAACTCCTCGCAGGAAACCAAAGCTCGCCGCCCGCTGGCAGCTGCCGAAGTGGTGGTGGAAGAGGTGGAGGGGAATCCGGGCTATTACGACGCCAAATTCTTCCTGCGCCCGCATTTTCAGCTTGAAGGGTTAACAGGATCACTGCGTCTGGTGACAAAACTGCCGTCAAGTGAAAACAGGGTAATGCCTTGATTTTTATGAATATTTTAATGAATGATGGCCGGGTAATACTCTGGGGGATATATGGCATATGTTTATGGACTGGTAGATTCATTGCAGGGCACTGACATGGTGGGAATGGCGGGGGCAGGAGACAGAAAGGAATGTGTGTTCTTAGTTCAGGTATATGCACATGTGGGG
>NZ_PDIG01000058.1:0-671 GCF_004745185.1 Escherichia sp. E2661 | reverse complement strand
GATTTACGCGGTATTGAGATTGACCCAATCGGGCGGATTTACCTGAATTTTGCCGAACTGGATTTTGACAGTTTCAGCAGTTTGATGGCGGAAATACGCCGTATTGCGGGCGTACCGATGTGCGCACTGTGCCGTGGATGCCTTCCGAGCGAGAACATCAGGCGTTGAGCGCATTGCTTGAAGCATTGCCTGAACCCGTGCTTTCTGTCGATATGAAAAGCAAGGTGGACATGGCAAATCCGGCGAGCTGTCAGCTATTCGGGCAAAAACTGGAGCGCTTACGTAATCATACCGCTGCGCAATTGATTAACGGATTTAATTTTTTACGTTGGCTTGAGAGCGACCCGCAGGATTCACATAACGAACATGTAGTGATTAATGGACAAAATTTTCTGATGGAGATAACGCCAGTCTATCTTCAGGATGAAAACGACCAGCATGTCCTGACCGGTGCGGTAGTGATGCTGCGCTCAACCATCCGTATGGGCCGTCAGTTGCAAAATGTGGCCGCCCAGGATGTCAGCGCCTTCAGTCAGATTGTCGCCATCAGTCCTAAAATGAAGCATGCGGTAGAGCAGGCGCAAAAGTTAGCAATGTTAAGCGCACCGCTGCTGATCACGGGTGATACCGGCACAGGTAAAGATCTCTTTGCTTACGCTTGTCATCAGGCA
>NZ_PDIG01000057.1:0-506 GCF_004745185.1 Escherichia sp. E2661 | reverse complement strand
ACGACGAAGCAACCTGTTCAGAGTCGTATGTAATACGTGAAAGCAGTGTCCCGGTTGACTGTTTGTCAAAAAATGACACTGGCATTCCCATCATGTGGCCGAACAGACGTCGACGCATGGTCATGACCACTTTTCCTGATACCCAGGAGATACAGTAGCTGGAGATATAACTGGTGATACCACGTAAAATCATCAGGCCGATAACCACCAGCGGCATCCACATCAGCACGGAGCGATCTGTTTTACCAAAGCCATCATCGAGAAGCGGCTTAAGGAGCGATAACATGAAGGTATCGCTGGCTGCGTTGAGAATTAACGCTATGCCCGCCACGATCAGACCCGCTTTAAAAGGCGCAATGGTTGGCCACAGTCGGCGGAATGTCTGCCACGTAGAGAGATCTTTGTCGTTATGCATTCAAAAAACCAGCATTTGTTGAAATAGCCGCATATTCTACCCGTTATCCACTGGCACGCCAAACCACTGATGATACCAACGAGGTAAAATT
>NZ_PDIG01000056.1:0-560 GCF_004745185.1 Escherichia sp. E2661 | reverse complement strand
CGTTACCAGAAATGTTCGATGCCATTTTACTGGACGCCCCTGCCTCTGGCGAAGGCGTGGTGCGTAAAGATCCCGACCGCACTGAAAAAACTGGTCACCAGAAAGCAATCAGGAAATCGCTGCCACCCAGCGGGAACTGATCGACAGTGCCTTTCATGCATTACGCCCTGGCGGTACGCTGGTTTACTCGACCTGTACCTTAAACCGGGAAGAAAACGAAGCCGTTTGCCTGTGGCTGAAAGAGACTTACCCCGACGCAGTAGAGTTTTTACCGCTGGGCGATCTCTTCCCTGGCGCGGACAAGGCGCTCACCGAAGAAGGCTTTTTGCACGTTTTCCCACAAATTTACGACTGCGAAGGCTTCTTCGTTGCCCGGTTACGCAAAACACAGTCGATTCCCGCCTTACCCGCACCGAAATACAAAGTGGGTAATTTCCCGTTTAGCCCAATCAAAGATCGCGAAGCCGCACAAATTCGCCAGGCGGCGACTGCCGTTGGCTTACAGTGGGATGAAAATCTGCGCCTCTGGCAGCGCGATAAAGAACTCTGGCTGTTCCCGG
>NZ_PDIG01000055.1:0-1063 GCF_004745185.1 Escherichia sp. E2661 | reverse complement strand
CTGTACATCGTCGATGCTCAGACGTCGTAGCTGGTACATCGATCGATGCTCAGCGTACGTAGCTGTACATCGTCAGGTGTTCATCTGGTATCGTATAGACGGCGATCCATTCCTTAGGCACAACTTTGTTGTCTACCCACATCATCAACTGCTCAAACCTTCTTCACCGTTGTTCCACGGGCCAACGAGATGGAAACCTGCAACGGTACAGTTTATCTTCCTGCTTAATCTCGTAGTTCATGACGCCTCCACATACACTGTTTTTTTGTACAGTGTATTTTGCAATGTAAATACCACAAGGAATGAGTGTTGATTATGCGAGCAGACTCGCACTCCTGCCAGTCGGCGCTAAATAAAGGTCAGGATTTATGGTGGAAATAATCGCTCAATCTGGAAAACATACCGCCTTCACCGACAGACTCCAGGGTAACCAATGGCCAATGCGCAACCAATTTATCGCGGTCGTACAGCTCAATTTCCCCTACCCGCTTGTGAGCAGCAATTGGCGCAGTTAGTTCTTTACCATCAAGGGTATATTTTGCTTTGATATTAGGGATCTCCGCTTTCGGCAGCACCATCCAGAACTCTTGTTCCGTTCCCAGTGCGATGTTTTCTTTATCACCATACCAGATGCGTTCCGTACCGACCTTTTTCCCACGGTGCAAAATTTGCACCGTAGTAAAGTTTTGCTGCCCCCAACGCAGTAATTTTCTAGCCTCTTCTTCGCGAGCTTTTGCGCTGTCGGCCCCCATTACCACTGCAATGAGACGGCGTTGCCCATCCACCGCCGAAGCAATGAGATTAAACCCGGCCCCGGATGTATGCCCGGTTTTCAGGCCGTCAACGTTCATGGTTTTATCCCACAATAGCCCGTTTCGGTTTTGCTGGGTGATGCCGTTCCAGGTAAGGCTTTTTTCGCTGTACATATGGTAAAACTCAGGTTCGCCGTGGATGATGGCGCGAGAAAGCACGGCTAAATCATAGGCTGAGCTATGCTGGCCCGGCGCATCCAGAACCGTGAACCGTTTCAAAATGGGTATCCTGTAAATGCAACTTTTCAGCG
>NZ_PDIG01000054.1:0-579 GCF_004745185.1 Escherichia sp. E2661 | reverse complement strand
CCCCTTGAACCGAGGATCAGGTCGTTACCAGTTAATACTGGTGCTAACATCTCGGCCACCTGCGCCGGGTCCGGCACCAGAATCGGATCAATTTTCCCACGGCCACGGATTGTACGACACAACGAACGACTGTCCGCTCCCGGAATAGGTGCTTCGCCTGCCGGATACACTTCCAGCATCAGCAGGGTATCCACCTGAGTCAGCACATTGGCAAAATCGTCATACAGGTCGCGCGTACGGGTGAAACGGTGCGGCTGAAACAGCATCACCAGGTTTTTATCCGGCCAACCTGCACGCGCCGCTTTAATAGTCGCGTCCACTTCGGTCGGGTGGTGACCATAGTCATCAACCAGCATTGCCGTACCGCTTTTACCATTCACGGGTTCCAATGGAAATTCACCAAGGAAATCAAAGCGGCGTCCGGTCCCCTGGAAACTCTCCAGCGCACGCAAAATAGCCTCGTCTTCAATCCCCTCTTCCGTGGCGACCGCAACGGCAGCGGCAGCATTCAGGGCATTGTGACGACCTGGCGCATTCAGTGTAACGCGCATTGGCTCTTTGTCCTGACGCAGCAGCGTA
>NZ_PDIG01000053.1:0-591 GCF_004745185.1 Escherichia sp. E2661 | reverse complement strand
AATGATATCGGTACTATAACTATAGTTAGTTTTGCGTTTTTTATGTGTGGGTGCCTTTATTTTTTTTAGTAGTACGAACTGGTTGCGAAGGTGGATTTTGGGATTTGGAGCTTTTAAAAACGAAAGCGGACAATAATCAGGATAGCTATTAATACTATAAACCACATACTTAACACCTAAAAAACTGTTTAAAGTCAGTATAGATAGAGCGATTTCTGGAACGTGTTGAGTGATGGTGATCACATTATGAGAATGAATGACTGCAGTTGACCGCCACCATTCACTGGGGCTAATTCTTTGTGTTGCCGCAAAATCGGCACACGGGATTGGCGTCCCGGAACACTACTCAACGCATACCGCGTTAAGCGGTTTTTTTATGCGCTAAGCGCGGTTACGCCCAAATTATGGTGGGCTGTGTGAGGGCTTCTTCGGAAGGGCCGGGTTTGAGTAGCCGGTTACGCCAACCTTGCACAGTTCACCACCTGTCGATTGGCGTCGTTGGTGGTGATGGTTAACCTGATGAGGTGATACTATGACTACTCAATTAGCATTCCTCAAAACCGACGTTTACCCCGATTTGCCACAATAACA
>NZ_PDIG01000052.1:0-627 GCF_004745185.1 Escherichia sp. E2661 | reverse complement strand
GTACGGATAGACGCAGAACGGTTACGCGCAGAGTAAGCCAGCATTACCGGTGCTTCGTAGCCCGGGACCAGACGCTTACGTAAGAGTTGGTGGTCGGGTTTGCCAGGGCGTTAATCGCTTTAGCGTGTTTGATTACGCCGCCAATGTAGTACAGCGCCTGCTCAGACAGACCTGCGTATTTGTCGCCTGCGAACAGGTTAACGCCGTTTTTAGACAGCGACATGTGGCAGTGCATACCGGAGCCGTTATCACCGAACATCGGTTTTGGCATAAAGGTCGCGGTTTTGCCGAAGCGGTGCGCTACGTTGTGCACAACATATTTGTAGATCTGAATTTCGTCAGCTTTTTTGGTCATGGTATTGAAGCGGGTAGCCACTTCGTTCTGACCCGCAGTCGCTACTTCGTGGTGATGGGCTTCAACCACCAGACCCATCTGTTCCATCACCAGACACATTTCAGAACGGATATCCTGAGCAGAATCTACCGGAGGCACCGGGAAGTAACCGCCTTTCACTGCCGGACGGTGACCTTTGTTACCACCTTCGTATTGGGTGGAGGAGTTCCATGCGCCTTCGATATCGTCGATAGCAACGTGAGAACCGGAGATAGANGAATCCGAAACGGATG
>NZ_PDIG01000051.1:0-508 GCF_004745185.1 Escherichia sp. E2661 | reverse complement strand
AATGATGGCAAGCCACTGGATTTGCAGCCAGACCTTTCCCACAACGCTGGATACGGGGTCGAAAATCACCAATGACTCTGCGGCCAGTTTTCTTGATTATGAGCCACCGCACAGGCAATTTCACAGGCATGACAGCCTATACATTCCGCAGCATCAGCAGCGATAAACTTGTTCATTTGCATCCCTTTCATTTGATGAGTTATGTCTTCTCAAATGTCGCAATGCAATAAACGGGCATATATGGGGAAACGAGTCAGTTTTAATTATAATTTTGTGAGAGATATCAAATTATCGCCCCTCAATCTGTGCCGTTTTCAAGATTTAAACATCGCCGTTCAAAAAAATGCCATCCGGATAAAAAGTATTAAATACGAGAGTGCGACATGCCAGAATGATTAATGAAATATCAATATGAGAAAATTAAAGATAATTTCATTGTCTATTTTTATTCTCATTTTCTCGGTTTAATCCCGATTATGTGATTGCCCCCGCATTTCCATCTTGTAAC
>NZ_PDIG01000050.1:0-616 GCF_004745185.1 Escherichia sp. E2661 | reverse complement strand
ATGATCGCAAGTTCCAGATTGCTGACTTCATAAGCGGCACGCGGGGCATCAATCACCTGAATAAAGCAAACGGCGTCGATAGTGACGTTGGCGTTATCTTTCGAGATAACTTCCTGGGATGGGTCGACGAGCACTTGCTCCATCATATTGATCTTACGACCAATGCGGTCCATAAACGGCACCACCAGACTTAGCCCCGGCTGTAATGTTTTGGTATAACGACCAAATCGTTCTACCGTCCACTGATAGCCCTGCGGAACGATTTTGACGCCCGCGCCAACAATGACCAGCGCGACAAAAATGAGAATCGGGATAAAAATAAGCATCGGAAAAACCTCCTGTTGTACCGTCCATAAAGAGCAAAATTGCTGCTTGATTAAACAAATTATACCTGATTACTGAAAGAGAGTTCCCCCTTATTCTTGCGGAGGATAAACTGTTTTTAGTAAAAATCAGAAAAGGGATGGGCAATGCAGGAAAATAGTCTTTTGCTCCAACTACAAAATGTTGGATATCAGGCGGGCGATACGAAGATTCTCAATAACATCAATTTTTCGCTGCGTGCTGGCGAATTTAAGTTAATTACCGGCCCTTCTGGCTGCGGTAAAAGTACGCT
>NZ_PDIG01000049.1:0-607 GCF_004745185.1 Escherichia sp. E2661 | reverse complement strand
GTTAGAGCACATCACTCATAATGATGGGGTCACAGGTTCGAATCCCGTCGTAGCCACCAAATTCTGAATCTGTCGAATAGATTCGGCAAATTCAAAAACAAATTTGTTGGGGTATCGCCAAGCGGTAAGGCACCGGATTCTGATTCCGGCATTCCGAGGTTCGAATCCTCGTACCCCAGCCAATTTATTCAAGACGCTTACTTTGTAAGTGCACCCAGTTGGGGTATCGCCAAGCGGTAAGGCACCGGATTCTGATTCCGGCATTCCGAGGTTCGAATCCTCGTACCCCAGCCACATTAAAAAAGCTCGCTTCGGCGAGCTTTTTGCTTTTCTGCGTATATTCAATGCCGAATATGATGCTGACACGTCTTATCCTAAAATGTCGGATGCGACGCTGGCGCGTCTTATCCGACCTACGGGGAGCGCANGTGTAGGCCGGATAAGGCGTTACTGCCGCATCCGGCAAGGTGTCCAAATGGCAACCAACGCTTTATACCGTTCTGGACTTCACCCGCTAACCAACGAGCCGCAGCAATAACCCCCTGCCCCAGAGACAAGCCGCCATCACCCGCCGGTAAACTCTGCGGAAAGAGCAACGTGAAATCTG
>NZ_PDIG01000048.1:0-509 GCF_004745185.1 Escherichia sp. E2661 | reverse complement strand
CCGTGTGCAGCACTGAATGCACCCGCTGTATCACTCCACAGCAGTGAATCGTCACCGAGACTGTCAACAGCGTCAGTCAGGTTGGTGATATTGGTGGTGTTAGTGGCGATATTGGTGGTGTTGGCTGCCACGGTATCGTTNGTGGTTTTCAGCTGAGAGCCGTTAACGGCATCGGTACTGTTAGCCGTCAGGTCACCGGCTTTGACGTTGGTGATTTTGCTCTCTGCATCAGTACCGTGCGCGGCGCTGAATGCTGTACCCTTCCAGAGAAGAGCATCATCCTTAAGGTCGCCAACGGAATCCGTCAGGTTGGTGATATTGGTGGTGTTAGTGGCGATATTGGTGGTATTCGTCGCCACGTTATCGTTGGTGGTTTTCAGCTGAGAGCCGTTAACGGCATCGGTACTGTTAGCCGTCAGGTCACCGGCTTTGACGTTGGTGATTTTGCTCTCTGCATCAGTGCCGTGTGCTGCGCTGAAGGCGTTTTTTGGTATCATTCCAAAGCAAAG
>NZ_PDIG01000047.1:102-601 GCF_004745185.1 Escherichia sp. E2661 | reverse complement strand
TTGGGNCCCCTTTTCCCCCAAAAGGGGGGAAAACCCCCGGGGGTTTTTAAACCCCCGGGGGTTTTAAAAGGGGGCCCCTTTTTGGGGGGTTTTTAAAACCCCCAAAATTTTTCCCCCGGGGGAAAATTTTTCCCCCGGGGGGAAAATTTTTGGGGGCCCCCTTTTTCCCCCAAAAGGGGGGAAAACCCCCGGGGGGTTTTTAAAACCCCCCGGGGGGTTTTTAAAAAGGGGGGCCCCCTTTTTGGGGGGTTTTTAAAACCCCCAAAATTTTTCCCCCGGGGGGAAAATTTTTCCCCCGGGGGAAAAATTTTTGGGGGGCCCCCTTTTTCCCCCAAAAGGGGGGAAAACCCCCCGGGGGGTTTTTAAAAACCCCCGGGGGTTTTTAAAAGGGGGGCCCCCTTTTTGGGGGGTTTTTAAAACCCCCAAAAATTTTTCNCCNNGNTNANNAAGNTTNTCNNNTNGTGNTGAANNANNTTGANGTTGTCCNCACCTTGCATTT
>NZ_PDIG01000046.1:0-1179 GCF_004745185.1 Escherichia sp. E2661 | reverse complement strand
TCCACCGTCGCGCTGTCACCGATGATATCAATGCCGTGAGCGCCGCCACTGACATCCAGATCGCCGTCCTGGATAACGGTGCCGTTATTGCCGTTGATTTCTGTTGCCAGTGGAGTCGGTACCATCAATGACCGTTTTACCACTGTTATTCGCCGTGGCGTCGTCACCGTTAATCTGTGTGCCGGTGCCGCCGTTGCTGATGGTGCTGTCGCCTTCGTTATTAACAACCGCCTGGTCGCCGTCGATCTGAATACCGATGGATTCCGGATCGGTAACGGTCATGGTGCCTTTGTTATCTACCGTCGCACTGTCGCCGGTGATATCAATCGCCGTGCGCCCGCCGCTGACGTCCAGATCGCCGTCCTGAACAACTTTCCCGTTATTACCGTTGATTTCCGTACCGCTGGAGTCTTTACCGTCAACTGTGGTTTTGCCGCCGTTATTCGCCGTGGTGTCGTCACCGTTAATCTGCGTGCCGGTGCCACCGTTGCTGATGGTGCTGTCGCCTTCGTTATTAACAACCGCCTGGTCGCCGTCGATCTGAATACCAATGGATTCCGGATCGGTCACGGTCATGGTGCCGTTGTTGTCCACCGTCGCGCTGTCGCCGGTGATATCAATCCCGTGCGCCCCGCCGCTGACGTCCAGATCGCCGTCCTGGATAACGGTGCCGTTATTACCGTTGATTTCCGTGCCAGATGAGTCGCTACCATCAACGACTGTTTTACCGCCGTTATTCGCCGTGGTGTCGTCACCGTTAATCTGTGTGCCGGTGCCACCGTTGGTGATGGTGCTGTCGCCTTCGTTATTAACAACTGCCTGGTCGCCGTCGATCTGAATACCGATGGACTCCGGATCGGTCACGGTCATGGTGCCGTTGTTGTCCACCGTCGCACTGTCGCCGGTGATATCAATCCCGTGTGCGCCGCCGCTGACGTCCAGATCGCCGTCCTGGATAACCTTCCCGTTATTGCCGTTGATTTCTGTACCAGTGGCGTCTTTACCGTCAACGGTGGTTTTGCCGCCGTTATTCGCCGTGGTGTCGTCACCGTTAATCTGTGTGCCGGTGCCACCGTTGGTGATGGTGCTGTCGCCTTCTGTTAATACAACTGCCTGGTCGCCGTCGATCTGAATACCGATGGATTCCGGATCGGTCACGGTCATGGTGCCGTTGTTGTC
>NZ_PDIG01000045.1:0-5487 GCF_004745185.1 Escherichia sp. E2661 | reverse complement strand
TCTCCAGTACTCCATCGGAGAGTAACGATCGCTTCCACTATCAATTTTATCCAGCAGGCGCTGGTAATTATGCTTCACCAGGGCATGACTGGTTCGCGTATCACCGTCGCAGCCTCGTAAAGTGCGTTGATAAGACTGCGGAAGAATCCAGTGGGCTGGGTTTTTCCATTCCAGGTAATCGAAAACTGGCAGGCTCTNGAGGTTTCAGTTCTGAAGCCCAGCTTCGCCAAATCATACTGTGACAGAAGCTGAGGCTCAGCCTGCCCTTTGGGCGCATAAGCATTTTCTGGCCGTAGTTGCCAGTATTCCTGTTTTGTTGATTTATCCGTTTCAGCTGTGACTTTGCTCAATGGAAGGATGCCTGTCCGCGTTGTAGACGTCGCCTCCTTTGAGAAGGTGCCTTTCGCTACGTCTTTTGTGTACAGAGCAAGGCCAGGAGAATACTTCAGCCAGAGCGGGTTTTTCCTCCCCCACTTTTTCTGGATTGGCCAGGAACTTCTCCAGGTTATCATCCATGCTCGTGCATTCGATATGCACCTGGTATCGTGCCTCATAACCACCATCTTTTGGTGCCTGATAGTAGCCCATGTGGCCAATCGGGTCACCGGCCTTAATAGCCAATGGAGAACTGAGACTTACTGTTTTATCGAATACCATGGATTCCTTGGCGGGAGGAAGCAAGTGTCGCCACCAGTCGGGCCCGGCCCCCGGCGCTGACTTAACATTGTTGTTATCCACAGCAATCCAGTAGCGCTGGCCGGGTGTGAGGGTACTGCTGGTTTTTTCTGGTAACCCCTTTAGCGTCACAAGACCGTATTTTCTCTTGTTACTTCCTGTGGCGTTAAGATTGCTGTCTGCCGGGTCCCACTCCACTCTGGCCCCTTCAGGCATGTGCCCTGCAATTTGTGGAGAAGTTTTATCTGAAGTCAGTTTCGCCGTCAGCCAGTCCATTTCAGAATATGCTTTTAGAGTATCCTGAATAACCCACTGATTTTCTGCTTCAGCCTCATAAGCTGAATACGGCGCAAGATGCATATACAGTGTATAGAAATGCAGTCCGCTGGTTTCTTTCTCACCCGGCTGGATATAGTGTTTAACCAGAACAAACGAACCGGAAAAGTTCAGCGGACCGGATTCCCATGCAAGCGTCAGATAATCCCTGCAGACACGATAAGCAACCACTTCCCCATCAGCCATGCATCGAATTGCCTGCTCACCTTTAAAAGGAACTGGAAAATCTATCGCTTCAAGTGGAGACTTACCGCTAAGCGCACACCACGGGGTCGTTGCTTCGGTGATATGGATCCCGCCATGCCACATGCCACTGCGGCCAATCATATACTGCCCGGTGGATTCCCCCCCGACATGAGAGAGGATCTCTTCCTGATTTTTGAACTCATTTCCCCGACTGTTGGAAGGGATTGGCCAGACAATTTTGGGTAATACAGACACGATTCACACTCCCTGTCAGTCATTGAATGACTTACTGCTGATTTTGCTTTCCTGAGTGATATCCGTCAGGCTGAAATTGGGTGTTTCGTTGGGAAGATTTGCGCCCGAGCCTGGTACCAGATAGTTCGATGTTTTCATAATGAACTCACCAGATGAACCATGCTCAATCCCGTTCTTACTCAGCCTCAGGTAAGACCCGCCACCGTTAAGCGTCAGCGTTTCCGGGGATTGCCTTCTACGATGATTGTAAGGCCATGTCCCAGAACCGGGCATGACACTTTGTCGCCTTTTCGGGCAACACCAATACCACCGAATTTCATCGTTTCTGAGGCTGTCAGTACTGAACCTCCGTGGGTTGTTTTATCGCCTTTTCTGATTATCTGAAGCATTTTATTCCTCTCCAGGGATAGGTATCCCCATGTTAATTGATGATACTTTGTTAGCTTTTAGTGTGAAATCCAGATACAAATCACCGAGCGTGTAACTGATTTTTTCAGGCGTTATTTGTGCCTGATTCGCAGGATAGGCTTTAAACACGTTATCAGCAGGGTCGCCAACTTTTATTCCGCGTAACGTAGAATACGCTGGGGTTTCTAAGTTAATTGCCGAGATTATATAGCTATCATCAATTGTATATTGTCTTTTATCATAATTAGTATTTGAGGAAACTAAACTTAGATCTTTATAAATATGCATTGTGTATTTATATAACCCACCGACAGCATTAGGAAAATCTCCTATATAAGAAGAACCTGTTTCGTCTTCATCTATGCCAGAAAGTTTATTGCCATAGAAAGAACCAATCCCGATCCATTTCTTATTTTTTATGACGATAAAGTCAATGATATTAATTTGAGTGTTATTATGAAGTGTGATGGTTGGACTGAATTCTTTTAGTTCTGATTGGGGAATCCAGCCGAAAACATCTTTTCCCGACGTTGTCACATACTGCACCAAAATGAAATCTGCATATTTTTTGAGTGCATATACATTGTCACATTTAATAATAAAGATGTTTTCTTTTGGGCAGATTCGGTCAGGTGCATTATAGAGCATAACCTTTGTCTTAGCCGCTGTTGAGAATGCATTGCTTGGTATCTTGAACCCTCCGCTAAAAGCCTGTGTCGCAGCTAAATCAGAAACTAATTCACAATGACTTTTTATAGGGTGATTGTTTTTTATGTCGAGATGTTTTAGTTGTGATTTGTCAAGCCATCCGGTGACTGACCATGACTCATTTTTTGCATAAGAAGCAGAAACATAGCCGTTGTATTCTGTATGCCCGGTTATAATGTCTCCTGGCACCAGGAAAAGATCATTTATCTTGCAAGCCTTATTCGGGGAACTAAAGAAATAAAGCCGCTTTGTGGAAGCCACTTCAAATGAATTGTTATCCGGATTAATGTAAGTTTGCGATATTTCAGATTTTCTTCCATAATTTTCACAATCGTCGTTCGCAAATGCAATACTTGAGTATAAATAAATTGAGATTATGAAAATACACTTCAGAATTAGGGATTCCTTCATTGAAAGTCCTTTTATCGCTTTCAAGTATGGGCTCTACCTTGAGCCAGTATGTATCATCCGTATATATGTATGCTGAATCAGCAATAACTGCTATGGTTTTGTCGGGTAGTTTTCAAACGAAATAGACTGCACAATACTCGATGAGTCAAGGCAGAAGCTTAGCTTCAAATCAAAGTATTGATAAAATCTGCAATCGTCTTCATTTATGAACTGGAACATCAAAAATCAGTTCATTGTCGAAATAAAGATAGTCATCACAAAACCATCCAAATACAGACTTATTTTTCAGAATCATTATTTAGGTGGGACATCAGACATTTCTATCATGCTAACTGAATCGTCTTTTTTGCAAAAAGTTAGTTTCATCCAAAAGTAAGGGTAAGTCAAACATGATTGTCCGTCAACAATTGCCTTGCCTTTGCCATATTTATCTAACATATCATTCCAACTGCTACCAATTGAGATGCCACGATATGTTTCGAACCCCGCACCAGATATGTTAAAGATAGCTAAATAGGTCTCGCTGTCATTATCGATCCTACCTTCTATGGACTTATCAACTTCGTTAAGTCCGACATATCCTCCATCGAATGATACTGTCCAGTTGTTTTCATCAATTCCAGCCAATGATGGATCAGACAATTCTAGGTTGTTTTTCTGTGCCCAGCTATTAAATTGTTTAGATGAGGAACCTAATAAAATTGGAGAGTTTATTTTATAGGTTACTAGAAAATCATTTATACTTATAACGTCTTTTTATGTTATTTTTAGTTGCTACTGTACTCACGCCATTTGAATGAATCCACCCGCTTGTTATTTTATTTTTGTCACTTAAGTAGCTTACATATGTGAAGCTTTGACTTTCATGATATGTAAGCAAGTGATCACTATTCACAACAAACAAATCTTTAATTTTGCAGTCTTCTTCTGGAGCCGAATAGAAATACAAACGATTCTGTGTGTTTACAATCATTTCTTTTGGAGGTGAATTTGTTAAGATGTTTTTAGATGCTATATTGTCAAGGCAAACTCCGTGTGCGCCGGTGATCATTGAACATGTTAAAATCAAAAATGATAGGCAGGTTTTCACAATCACTCCTTGTATCTAGGGATATCAAACACTATATCAGAAGATATTACTGAAAGGTCATGACCACAAATTTTTCGGATGTTTTTAGATATTTCATTTGCCCAGTTGACAGAAGATGCGTATTCATGACTTGCTGGGGCTTCAGGATTCCATTTCATCTTGTAAAGAGTGTTTTGGAATTTATGTTTTGCACTGTTAACAAAATTTGCAGATATATATTGAGCACCACTATCAATGGCAAGTTCAGGGGTAAACCATCCTTTATAGTAAGCAGTGCCGAGTCCGCCCAATGTGGCATTGTTGTCAACGGCCCCAATCCCGTACATATTGTATACTTTCCTCTCGCCTTGATTTTTATAATTGAACGTTCGTCCACCTCCCATTCCTCTTGGGCTACCGTTTCCTGTTTCAACTACCGCGTGAGCAGCGAGATAACATTCATTTATATCGTATTTCTTAGCCGCTTCGATAAATGTCTTCTCTTGGCCAGATAGTGTTCCTTTACCACTTAAAAAAGCCTTTAATTGTTCCTCTGGAACTCCCATGTAGCCTTTGATCACCAAGAACTGAAATATACTCTCCCCCTCTTTATCTTCATATTTTTGTGGGTTGATATATTCCCCCACAACACGCTCTCTTGACGCGGGTGATATTGGGTCATTTCCATGCATATTTAACACTGTCAGTTGCTTCTTCAACATTTCATGTAGTGTAAGTTTATAATCAGTATATATGTATTTAATTTTGCTATTGAGCTTCATCATCCCCAAAAACATTATTGGGTGCATATGCCACAACGAAGGCCCTAATTTCTCAGTGGACACATCCTGCATCCAGGCCATCTTATCCAGGAAATCCTCACTATATTTCTTCCATTCCGGAGCGTCTTTCTTCAGCGCGTTGAGGAAAGGTTGCCAGATAGCATCACCTTTTTTGAAGTACCAGTCACTGGGATGTTTTACGATTGTTTTCTGGATGATGTCACGATAATCGGGATTATGAAGTGCTCTCCAGTATTCCATCGGAGAGTAACGATCGCTTCCACTATCAATTTTATCCAGCAGGCGCTGATAATTATGTTTAACCAGGGCATGGCTGGTCCGGGTATCACCGGTCGCAGCCTCGTAAAGTGCGTTGATAAGACTGCGGAAGAATCCAGTGGGCTGGTTTTTTCCATCCAGGTAATCAAAACTGGCAGGCTCTGAGGTTTCAGTTCTGAAGCCCAGCTTCGCCAAATCATACTGTGACAGAAGCTGAGGCTCAGCCTGCCCTTTGGGCGCATAAGCATTTTCTGGCCGTAGTTGCCAGTATTCCTGTTTTGTTGATTTATCCGTTTCAGCTGTGACTTTGCTCAACGGAAGGATGCCTGTCCGCGTTGTAGACGTCGCGCCCCTGGCGAAGGTGCCCTTCGCAACATC
>NZ_PDIG01000044.1:0-8014 GCF_004745185.1 Escherichia sp. E2661 | reverse complement strand
TGCTGGGATAACAGCCCAATGGAACGGTTCTTCAGAAGCCTGAAAACAGAGTGGGTACCGGATAATGGCTACGCGAATTTTAGCGAAGCCAGCACGGCAATAACGAATTACATCACAGGATATTACAGCCAGCTCAGACCTCATCAATATAATGGTGGTTTGACGCCGAATGAATCAGAACGATTGTTCTGGAAAAACTCTAAAGCTGTGGCCAGTTTTTGTTGACCACTTCAGTGGTTCGCTCTCATGCTCGCTGAGTACCTTACTCCCCAAGTCCAGATCCCAGCCTATATTATGCAGGCCGTTCATTTTGCACATGGCAAATTTCCTCTCCCCCTTCTTGCCAGAATTCTCCAGCATCGCGCCGAATGCAAATACGGTTCCGATGTAATGAATTCACCGGCGAAGCAAGCATTTCTTCAGGTAGTTGAGCGTTATGCGCAAGGAGATATTGGCTTGACTGAGCTCAGGAGATACATCGATCTCACGATACCGGGAGACGCCATTACTGCATTCTTAGCGGAGATGCAGTGATGTTTGCTTGGGACCCAAGAGACCTCAATCCTGAGCAGGCGGCGGCAGTGACTGAGCCATCAAGCATCTTTCTGATCGCTTGCCCTGGTAGCGGTAAAACCCGAACCCTGACTTATAAAATTGCCTACGAACTATCTCGTCGTACTGACAAGAGGATCGTTGTAGCTATTACCTATACCCACCGCGCTGCTGATGAGATCCAAGAGCGCATTGAGGACCTGGGAGTCGATACTTCGGGTCTATGGATTGGTACGATCCATGCGTTCTGCCTAGAGTGGATACTCAAGCCATACGGTATTTACTCCCCCACACTGGCACAGGGTTACCGCGTGATTGACCCGCATGATCGTGAACGTCTACTGGAGAGGCTATGTGCTCCATATAAAGGGGTCACCCATTGGGATTGCGATTACTATGTCACTGAGACAGGGTATCAGCTTGGCTGTGTAGATATGGGAAAACACCATATCATTCATAAGGTTTTGAAGTCATATTTTGACGAACTTTCGGCGAAACGGCAGATCGACTTCGAACTCATCCTTTGGCATGCCTACAGCTTGATGCGTGATAGAGGCCAAATTGCAATGCTGCTCTCGCGTGTGTTTTCGCACATCCTTGTGGATGAGTATCAGGACACCAAACAGATCCAGTACACTATTGTGACGTCCATACTTCGTGCAGGCGGCGGACAGACCAAAATACTCATCGTTGGCGATCCCAATCAAGCTATCTATGGCTCTCTGGGGGGCTATGCTATGCCAGTGGATGAATTCCGAACTCGCGCTGGTATCTCGATTAAGGAGTTAGCGCTCAGCCTAAACTATCGCTCCAGTGAGCGAGTTATCAGCTACTTTTCGAACTACAGCGTACATGCAACAAAAATCAAAGGCGCTGGCAAACATGCAAATTACCCCAGCCGGGTGACCTACAATCAAAACGTAACACGCAGTGGCGTGCACGATGAGATTGTAAGGTTGATTCGGGTGAGTCTCGCCAACGGTCACACACCTGAAAATATCTGCGTTCTCGCTCCGCAGTGGGTTTTGCTTGCCTCCACGACTCGAAAATTGGTTGCGATGTTGCCTGACCAGCAATTTGATGGCCCAGGTCTCGTCCCTTTCAGTAACAATTTCGATAATTTCTGGTTCAAGGTCTCCAAGATTTTACTAACGGATTCCTCCCCGAAACTCCTTGTCAGGCGAATGCGTTGGGCGAACGACGTGATCAAAGACCTCGAAAGTTTCGGTGTTGACACCCATACACTCACTCCGCATATCTTGTTGCGAGAGAGTAACTCACTCATAGTCAATGAAACGGACGGACTCCGCTACTTGGACCAAGCTTTCAATGATCTGCTCAAGAGGCTCAATATCTCCCAGGACATCCATCCTGCACTCTTGACCCATCGGGAGGCATTTTTCAGCAGCTCGGCCGCGAGAATAGAGCGGCTGCAGAAGGAAGGAGCGACCTACATTAATCAAGTGTCATTCTTCAAAAAAGTTTTTCGCGAGCGAACCGGCATCACAGTCTCCACCATCCATGGTGTCAAAGGGGCCGAGTTCGACGTCGTCATCGCTTTTGGATTACTGGAGGGTATGGTACCGCACTTTAATGAAGCAAATGGAAGTGCCGCCGCAAGCAAGCTCCTCTACGTATTGAGTTCTCGAGCCCGTAAAAATCTTCACTTGATCTCGGAATCAGGACGACAGAGAGGAAGACACGGCCTGTATACCTCGACCGAGTTACTCGCGGCTTGCCGCTTCAGTTATGACCAAGACTAAAAATTTTAGTTAGATTACCTGGTGAGATAATCGGATGTTTTACCTCTTGAGGCATGCTTAGCGAAGAAAAGAAAATGTTACTAGGAGAGGTAAGCGCAAAGGTTCTGAGCCTAATTTCGGGATGCCAGATTCGAACGTCATCCTCCGAATGTTGATCTATGCAGTCAAAAGACAGCTCTACGCTCCAGAACTATGCGACTTGTTGTGAAGGTCCGCTACCCGAGCTAACCAGCTCCTATTTATAAAACAGCGCGATATTTGCCATTTCCACTCCCAGCACATAATTACCTTTGTTCAAATTTAACCACTTTCAGCGAGGTCGAAACTTTTACTATACGGGCAGTGTTTCGACTTCGTTATGTAGGTAAACGTGTAGATACTATTGGAGTACACACACAAAGTTAGCCCGCTTGCCGTGGTTGGCTGTTCTGGATCGCTCATTGTTATGCGCCCGGCGCTGGCGCTAAACGACGACAACAAACCGCTGAGTATTAGTACATAACCTTTCATTTTCTCATCCTTTTCTGAAGTGAGCTTCGCCATTTCTTTCCAGCTCACCGTGGGTACATGACGGAATGTGCATGCGCATTATTGATCTGTAAAATCGATCGATAATATTATATCGATCGATAAAATCTATTACCAACTTTAACGGTCAACTCTGCATACAGGAAGAAGCATGAAAAAAACTATTGGGTTGTCTCTGGCGTTCTGCACTTTCTCATCGGTAGCTGGTGGTCCGGTCTCAGCTGAAATCCAGCCATACCCTGATTACTTGGCTGCTTATGTCAAAACGCTTGTTACAGCCAGTTGCGACCAGGTACTTTCAGATGATGGAAAGAACTCCATTGATAGAGCCATCAAGTCCATCAGCGCTAGCGCCACTAAAGGAATGACTGCCGACACGGAAAGCTACTACGCCGTTTACAATTCAATCGTCTTTGGCGCTGAGATGGGGGATAAGCTGAAAAATGCTAAGAAACAAAAAATGATTCTGGCAACGAAAGACAAAATTGGAATAGATAGTTGCGGTGGTGTAGGTGCTTATGCATTGATACAGAAGGATTTTAGAAAGATGACTCTTGCGGGGCTAATGCCTTTAGCCCCGCAATCTGGTGTCGTAAAACCAAAGGCGACATCTTCTGACGAAAACGTGTATCGGACTACGGCGAAAGACCTGGCCGAATTGTATAAAGCTAACGAGGTTGCAGCCGATGACAAAATTGGTGGTCGTAAGGTGGAAGTGACCGGAACTGTTCAGGACATAACAAAAAATTTCGCGAATGATGTCGTTCTTAAACTTGAAAGTGGTAATCGCTTCATGCCTGTCAGCCTGAGTATGGCTGATTCAGAGATGGCGCAGGCGTCGAAATTGAGAAAGGGACAGAAGATCACCGTGACCTGCGAAAAGATGCAGCTTTTCATCGGTGCTCCGTCCGGTGGTAACTGCACCTTTAACTAATCTGTCATACGGTCTGCCGGGTAAATTCCCGGCGACTTATCCCACCCCCCGCCCGCCGCCGAAGAGTCCAGAAGTCCTCCCCTCCCCAAATTGCACACACGCGAAAAATATCAATGGCGCATGTGCAGCATGGTCTGACCGATTTTCCCCGCTCGCAAAAGTCACGCTGCTTCTTTACCAAATATCGGTGGGGTGTGGTGCTTGTTGTATTGGTATCATCAATTGTTCGTTTTGTGATATCAGTAAACATCCCGCAAAAATGGTTTCAATAAATTAGCATGTTGACATTATGATACCAATCGTTGATTGTGATACCGTTAATTGATACCAATTGAGGGATGTTATGAGTCGTACTTTTGCATATTGCCGTGTTTCAACCAGTGAGCAGACTACAGAAAACCAAATCATGGCGATCCGTCAGGCTGGTTATGACGTGACTGATAATCGCGTTGTATCGGAAACCGTATCCGGTGGTGTACAGGCAATGAAGCGCAAAGGTTTTGCCGACATGGTGACCCATAAGTTGGAATCCGGTGATCGGCTGATAGTATTGAAGCTAGATCGTCTGGGTCGCGATAATCTCGATGTACAGCAAACAATCACAATGTTGGTGGAAAAGGGAATCGATATTATATCGCTGGATCTGCCAGTGCGAAATCTCACCAGCGCGGAAGGAAAGTTGATGCTGCAAATGTTTTCAGCCTTCGCCGAGTTCGAAAAATCCCGCATTATTGAACGTACCAAAGAAGGTCTCGCAAGGGCGAAGAAGGAAGGCAAGAAGTTAGGTCGTCCTGTGGCGACTGATACCCTTAAGCGTGTGCAGGAAGCCAAAGCAGGCGGATTGAGTCAGTCAAAGGCCGCGCGTGAATTGGGGTTGAGCCTGCCCACAATCAAACGTAACTGGAATCTCAAAACTGATGAGAACAAAGAATAAAAAAAAAACTTCCGGACGCGGTTCTATGTAGTCGCTGTTTTCCTCGTGACAACCATCCTTACAAGCACAAGCGATGCGGTGATGGAAGCATATCGTAATGTCGTTTCTCAGAATATTGTCCCTGTGATGAACTCATTCTGGTTCCAGTTTTATGGCTTCGTTCATCCTCTCCCAGAACATCATGATTATCATTTTTCTGTCACGTTCTATATTCCACCTTCAGGGGGAAACGTAGGAGGACAAGAGATGACAGGTGTATCAATTCCAGGTGAAGAGTGCAGAAAATCAGGAGGGGTGACCTCCAGTGCACCGTCTAGCCTTAATGATGAATACTGGAAAAATAATGTCATTACTGAGGCTTATTGCTCAAGCAGCAGAGTCACTGTAGCAATTATTCCACAAACTGGGGGAGAGAAGCAGATCATTTATGACGGTTTGTTTTACGAGGGAAAACAGGTCCCTTTTTCAGGCGTCCCTGGTCGATACAACGCTGGGGTATTACATCTTATGTCAACAGACCGTTCAGAACCCGTTGGTAAGTGGGCACCGATAAATCAATGTCAGAAGAATGTAACATGTTGATTAATTTCCGCTCATTAGCTTTGAGATAAACGCGTATATCAGCCTCGCATATGGCGGGGCTTTTTTTTCTGCATTTCAGTCATTTAATCCGGGAAAACGGGAAGTATGTACCAGAGGCATTGGGATTGAAAAGATTGAAAAAAATTCTGGCGAGGATGGGAATGACAGGATAATTTTTAAAATTAACCCAAGAATGTCAAGGTAAGACGCTGTTAAACGAATCATACGGCATCTTGAGCGCTTTTTGTGATGTAGATAATGCGAGGCTGCCTTTTATTTTCGAGAGCGTATAGAGTGTTACATGAAGGATTTCGCGATCATGGCTTTTGTTTCGTTATTGTAAAGTTGGATGTACCCGACGGTATTTTTCCGGGTTAGCGTCTGCAATCTCCTTTGCTTTCTGAATGGCTCGTTTCAATGCGTCTTCGTCGATAACAGTAACGGGGCACTCTTGCCCCTTGGTCAGGTTGGTTTGCGCTGTCATGCTTTCACCATACCGAGGGCAGCCCTCAACTGGTCACGCATTGCAGCTTCTTCGGCAGCTGCTTGCTGCACTGCTTTCTGTTGTGCTTCCTGTGCTGCTTCTTGTATCAATTCGTCAATCTCACGCTCCATCGCTGTAAAAAGTTGATCGTGGTAAGCGTTGGAGACTTTGGTGCGTAGCGTTTTCAACTCATCTTCGATCAAGGCCTCCGGTTTTTGCAACTTAACAGCAATCATCGTGGCATTGGTAAGCACTGAAGTATTAGCTGAAGGGTAAAACCGCCAGCCGTCTAGGATCAGGCTCTGGAGTTTAACCACCAGCCGCGCTGGAATGTCAGAAAACTGTTGCGTTCGACTGTAGCGAGCTTCCGCATTATCAATTTGACGCTTTAGGTCCCCCGGATCTGGTTTGTACTTCGCTGCGATGTTGTCGAGATAAGTTTTCAATTCCGGCGAAATCTGGGCCTGTGATTTCTTTTTTGTAGTCATGTTGGAACTCCGTATCGGTAGTAAAGGGGCGTGGTTGCTCGCTGGCGCTGTTTGTATGCGTCAGTCTCAGCCGCTTTATGCGGTCATTTGGTTGTATCAGCGAGCGGCGTTGTAAGTCTGATTGCAAGTTGGGCAGAAGTTAGGGCGGTCTGCGAAAAGAAAATACCAACGACAGACGCTTGCGCGATCAACAATGAAATCGACTAGTCCGCAGTCAGCGAACATCGAAAGATTCCTGTGTGTTGTTGATAGCGGGAGTTCTATCTGTTTTGACAAGTCTGAAGCCGTAAGCGGGATCTGGGTTTGCTTCATGTGGTGAAGAAGATGGATTCTTGAAGTTGTCAGCGTTAGCCCGAAATCATTCAGGGTTCTGACCAGCTCCTTACGTTCTTCTACCGATGGCAGAAAAAATGCTGGTGGTCTAAAGGCAAAGCACAAAATAACCTCTCTGTAAGTCATTCATCAGATAAGTATTTTATCATATAAACGTAAAAAGATACACTAGTGGCGTGAATTTTGCTTGACAATGATTTCAGAAAGTGGATAATGGCTGGTTGAATTTCGGGGTGGCTTGAGGGCGTTCGCTCACATCAGATAGCGAAGATGTGCCATAAAACGCCACAATATAGTATTCCTTCATTCCTTTTCGCCCATATTGGGTGATAGAAATAAAACGCCACAATAATATAAGAGACTTCGTTACTCTGTCTTTTCCTTCCTTCTCCAGGAATGAAAACTCACGTAACATCACCCATACGGGCTTCGGTCTCCCTGTATCTCGTTTCGACATTTATACACACTAACACTCATAATCTCGTCGAAACAAAAGCAAAAGAGTGAGAACCAACAGCAGGATGACTGGTGTCATCTGGATGGTTGTTTAGTTATTTACTTATGTCACTCCGTGACAACTCGGCTACGCCACTTTAGAAGATCTAATGGTAATGGTCTGCCCAGACGTGAACAGACTTGTCTGCCCATACCATAACCTTCGTTTACCACTCTGTTACATCCCACAACATCAACAGGCTGATAGCCTGTCTCTGTGTGGTCTGTTCCAATCGTGGACTCAGGTAACCTAGCTGATACCCCGCTATGTGGTTACATCATGGTACTGAAATTCCTTGCTGATGTTTACATCATTGGCTGTGCCAGCATGTGTGTGGAAAAGCGGCCTGCTTAGTTCTGTACGAAACCGAAAAATTAGATGGTGGTCAACAATCGAAATCGAATGTTGGTCATTCTCATTGCACGTCGTCTAGCCACAGCAAGACATATCAAACTGCCGTAAACACAGTGCTTAAAAACTAAATGCCGTCCATAAAGGAAGGTCATACATCCTGATCGCTTCCAGCGATAGCGGAGGATTACTTATGTCTATTTAAAAAAGGAGAACAACATGGCGAGAACTAAAGGTGCAGTAGGGAAAGGGGTTGATAATAAAGACGTGCGTGATTATCTGTTAGCTCATGGGCCGCTTAGTCACCAGCCGCACATTGTCGATCATAGCTTAAGAGGAGCCAAAGGGCAGGAGAAGGATTTGAAGTGGTCAACAAAAACTGGCCACAGCTTTAGAGTTTTTCCAGAACAATCGTTCTGATTCATTCGGCGTCAAACCACCATTATATTGATGAGGTCTGAGCTGGCTGTAATATCCTGTGATGTAATTCGTTATTGCCGTGCTGGCTTCGCTAAAATTCGCGTAGCCATTATCCGGTACCCACTCTGTTTTCAGGCTTCTGAAGAACC
>NZ_PDIG01000094.1:0-553 GCF_004745185.1 Escherichia sp. E2661 | reverse complement strand
ATCAACGTCACCACGCTGTGGATGGGCGAGCGGTGTTTCCATAAAAGTTTTCAGGCTGTCAGCCGCGCCAACAGCCTGGGCTTTGGCATGATAAAACAGTGCCGAGATCACGTAACGGCTGGAAAAAACTCGGGGGCGAGGATCAACGCAAGGAAGCCCGCAGACAACGTCACGCCCGTGCTGTAGTGACCGAAATCCAGCTCACCAAGATAAGAGAAACCAAAATACACCGCGACCAGGGCAATCGACAGCGAGGTAAAGAATTCAAGAATACCGGAGGATAAAAAACGCCAGGCGTAATACTTCCATGGTCCGTTGGCGAAAATCTTCCGAAGCCGAACGGATACTTTCAATTTCAGCCTCGCCACGACCAAAAATACGCNNGNTAAATTTTGCCGCTTATTGCCCAATTTAACCTTAGCGCGCGATTCGATTTACAGGTGCTGGAATCCCTGCTGAAGTGGCTGGCAACCCACCCTTGCGACAAGAAAGGCCCGCGCTTTTCAGTCAATTTAATGCCGCTCACTCTGCTGCAAAAGAATATCGCCGGGCG
>NZ_PDIG01000093.1:0-512 GCF_004745185.1 Escherichia sp. E2661 | reverse complement strand
ATCAGTGTTGATCAATAAAACCTGGGCAGAGGATCTGCCCGCTGAGATCGACAACCGTGCAGTCCGGTACGATGTCAGAAGGGATGTTACTGGCAACGGCAATAATCTTGCCGTTAGCGACGAGGACATCGCAAATTCCCCGATCTTCGGGCGCATACAANNGCGGCTCCCTGCAGCAGGGATAAACCGGCTGCGGAATAATCAATCATGGTAACTCCTTGTTAAACAATAAGCTGCATAACCCAGATCGACAGCAATGCGTTAATCACGCAGACCGTAATGATATGCGGGTAATATTTGGCATTCACTTCGGCTGTTCCCAGGCAGCGACCAACATTTTGCACCGGGTTGCCCATTAAATACATCGCGGGAAGTAATACCGTGACATCGTGGCCGGTTAATGCGCCAGCGGTCGCCAGGCTGGCGGCAACGCCGACCGCGCCGCCCATACTCATCAATGCGGCTAAAAGGACAGTTGCCGCTTCGCCGGGCAATCCCCACAACGCCATCAC
>NZ_PDIG01000043.1:0-34983 GCF_004745185.1 Escherichia sp. E2661 | reverse complement strand
GACCAGAGATGCTGGCGGTGAAACGGTTGCTGATAGCCTGGCCAGCAGCATCGTCTTTTGCGCTGTTAATACGCAGACCAGAAGACAGGCGTTGGATCGCAGTGCCGAGAGTGGACTGAGATTTGTTCAGGTTGTTTTGTGCAACCAGGCTCAGTGCGTTGGTATTAATGACCTGTGACATGATATATCCTCAATTAAAACCTGGCGGTGCGATCCGCCCGGAATAGAATTTAAACTGAATATGCGTTGTAACTCCCGCATACCACAGTTATCGGCGTGGAAATAAAGTGGCTAAAGCGAATGAGATAAAAAAAGTAAAAAGATGGTGGAAATGTAAGAGGACAAATTAAAGAAGGTTAATCATTTCATTTATTACTTTGTTGAAAAAAAGTTAAATATTTATCCAGTCTGTTTTTATGCCGATATAAGGTAGAGATTCTTAAAAATCACAACCCCTCAGGAGAAACAACATGGGTATATCATCACTGGGAATCGGTTCAGGGATCGATACCGCATCAATGCTGGAGCAACTGAAAGCCAGCGAACAGCAGCGCCTGACGCCCTATACCAGTCTTCAGAACAGCTATAAAGCGAAGATTTCAGCCTGGGGATCTATCTCCAGCCTATTGTCTACGCTGCAAAAATCGGTGAAGTCATTAGGCGGTGATGCGTTTAATACCCTGAAAGTGAGTACCAACAAAGCTTTTACCGCGACGGCAAGCACGGGGGCGCTGGCGGATACTCATGAAATTACTGTGGAACAACTGGCATCTGCTCATAAACTGAAAACGGCAACCCAAACCAGTGATGACACTGCTCTGGGGACGACGACTAGTGGTGGAACAAGAAAGATCACCATCACGCAAAAAGACGGAAAAACCACTGAAGTTGAACTTAAAGACGATGAAACGTCGTTAAACAGCATTGCCAAGGCTATCAACAAGCAAAATGGTGATGTCAGTGCCAGCGTTCAGCGTACAGACAATGGGTACCAACTGGTACTTAGCTCTAAAACCACCGGCAGCGATGGCGAAATGAGCGTTAAGGTCGACGGCGACCAGAATCTTGCTGACATCATGGACACCTCAGCGGGCGGTCAGCATCTGGATGATCAAGGTGTACCGGTTGCGGGCGATCCAGGAGCTGCTGACAAGATGATTTCGGTGTCGGATGCTAAAGACGCCAAACTGTCTGTTGATGGTACTGACTTTACCCGTTCCAATAACAACATTACTGACATCATTGACGGTGTGACCCTGAAACTGAATGCCGTTTCTGAAGCCGATAAAAATGATCCAACCAAATTACAATCCGAGCAGTTGACATTAACGGCTGATACCTCCGCCATTAAAACCAACCTTAAGGATTTTGTTAAGCAATACAATGCGCTGCTGTCAGCAACAACTGCCGCCAGTAAATATGTCAAGAATGATACCTCCGGCCTGAGTGATGATGCTGTCGCAACGCCCAGCACCAAGAGCGGGGCATTGATGGGCGATTCCACGCTGCGTGGAATGGTCAGTCAAATTCGTTCTACGGTAAACGGCGTTTATGGTGATTCTGGCGCAGACTATGGTGCATTAGCCGATCTGGGTATCAAAATTGATGCCGCAACCGGACAGATGACGCTGGATGAAGACAAGCTGGATAAGGCTATCGCTGATGATCCAGACCAGATCGCCAATATGTTTGTGGGGCATGGCAGTAATGAAGGCATGGCGACCACGCTGGGTAATATCATCAGTAGCTATGTTGGTACTGGTAGCGATGATAAAACCGGGCTTATCAAGACCACCACTGACGGCCTTGATTCACAAAACAAAGTGGTTCAGCAGCAAATTGATAAGACCCAGAAACTGATCGATGCTCAGGTTGAGCGTTATCGCATTCAGTTCCAGAATCTGGATACCGCGATGTCAAAAATGAACAGCATGAACTCGCAATTAACCTCTCTTTTATCAACGCTTTAATAGAGTAAAGGCTGACGGAGCGATATTCCGTCAGCCCCGCAGGAGTCACATATGTACACTTCACAGGGCGCAGAAGCCTACAAACAAGTTTCGCTACAGAGCAAACTGGCAGGAGCAACCCCACATCAGCTTATTTCTATGCTGTTTGATGGTATTCATAGCGCAATCCAGAAAGCGATTATCTATTTTGCGCAGGGTAATATTGCGCGTCGCGGGGAGATGATCTCTAAAGCGATTAATATTATTGATAATGGCTTAAGGACCTCGCTCGATCATGAAAAAGGTCTGCATATTGCAGACGAACTCGAACAACTTTATGAGTATATGTCACGTACATTGTTTCAGGCTAACCGGACGAACGATCCTGAATTGCTGAAGCATGTCGATCAACTATTAATGCGGCTTGCAGAAACCTGGGAAGAAATTGACCCACAGCAAACCCGGGGGAGACGTGACTAATTTGATTTCACATTATGATAATTTGTTCGACATGAACCAGTCGATGTTAACGATGGTGCGTGAAGAAAAATGGGATGCCTTTTTAGCGCTTCTGGATATCTTTCTGGCGAAAGCGGAAGACTTAATGACTGGCACCAGTGGGGTAACGCTGTCTGAAATCGAACGCGAACGTATCAGAAGCCTGGTACGCGAACTTATGAACGGTACTGAAGAGTTGATCCGTAAAGTTAATATCAGACTCGAAACGCTCAAGCAAAACATGTCGTCCTTGCATCAGGGTTCAAAAGTGAGTCAAATGTATACGGCTTTTGATGCGGCAAGACGTTAATTCCCATTGATTATACTGCATTTCCAGGGCGGCAAATGAACAGTGTTAACATTAGTTAATGTCCATCGGAGTCATGGGCATTAACAATATTTTTGATTCTCAACAGGTTACACTATATTCTTTTTTTTCAGTCTCTGGATTTTACGCAACCCTCTCCTTAAACGTCGTTCTTCATTGAGATTTTCCTCAACTCTGTGATGCCTTTGGCAGAACATCATTCTCCTTGCAGTAAAATGCCTCGATGTTTTCAATAAATGCAATGGAGTTTATGTGTTTACGATATGCTGGAATATCAAAACCATTGACCGAATTTCAATGATAGAAGACGTTTTAAAAGAATTTTCATTATATAATATTAATATTATTTCAATGAAGGTGACCGCCGGACGTATTCTGATTAAATCAATGTGTCGTCATACGGGTGATATAAATAGTCTGGTGAACCGATTAAATAATCACCACGACATTATTAATGTTGAGCATTTTAACACCGACAGCGAAATTACATCTCCGGTATCAGCAAAACAAAGTGAATATTTTACTGATATGATTGGCGAGAGCCAGCAAATGCAATCGCTTATAGAAAAAGCGATAAAGTTTTCCGAAAGTCGTTTTACCGTATTGATTCGTGGTGAAACGGGAACAGGGAAAGAGTTGCTGGCGCGCGCTATTCATAATTGTGGGTCACGACGTTTACACGCTTTTATTCCGGTAAACTGTTCGACTATTCCTGAAGAGCTGATGGAAAGCGAGTTCTTTGGTTACGAGAAAGGCGCGTTCACCGGGGCCGATGGTAAAGGGAAGAAAGGATTGTTTGAAATGGCGGATAAAGGCACGCTGTTTCTTGATGAATTTGGCGAAATGCCACTAAGTATGCAGGCAAAACTACTGCGCGTTTTGCAGGATAGCGGTATCCGGCGTATAGGCAGTTCTCAGATTGTCTCTTTCGATACTCGGGTTATCGTCGCCACTAATGCAAACCTGGAAGAGATGATGTTGAATCGTCAGTTACGTGCCGACCTCTATTATCGAATAAATATCCTTTCGTTGACGATCCCGCCGCTTCGCCAGCATCCGCAAGATATTACGTTATTAATTGATCATTTTCTGCAAAAGCATGTCTGCGAGTTCAGGCGAGCATTGGTTTTTGATAAATATAGTCTGGAATTTTTGCAGCATTACACATGGCCGGGTAACATCAGAGAACTGGAGAATATTATCATCCGTTTGATGCATATGTCGGACAGTGGAATAGTGACAATGGAAGAGCTGAAATGGATGAATTCTATATACCTGGAGAATCAGCAAAGCCACAGTGAGAATATGGGGCCTTTAAAAGAGCAAGTTCGTTTAACTGAACGTAAAATTATCGAAAAGATGTTAGATGATAATAATTCTACACGCAGCATTGCTAAAGTACTGGGCGTTTCGCACACTACCGTTTTGAATAAAATACGCAGCTACCAACAAGATGTGGTTTATTAACGCCCCCATCTAAAAAATGAGGGCGTCCAAAATACTACTCAATGAGTTTCAGCAGCGGTGAGAGGCAGAGTAGAATACCGTAGATAAAAATAAGCCAGGTTCTGATTCCGCGCAGGTTTTCTAGCGCCTTGACACTGTAAATTAAGAACACAGGGATCAAACAAGAGACGATACCGTACAATGGACTACCAAGCTGGAAAAACACCAGGACGGATACACGAAATGAAACCCAGACAACCAGTGTCGCAACAATAAAAACACCAATTCCTGCTGTGAGCATTTGCGGGCTGACTTTCTCGACATTAATTACCCGACTTAGAATATTGAGCACAATGCCTTTTAATGCTTCATGAAAACCAAGATAAATACCGAAAAAAGCGGTCAGGACTGCAAATATATTTAATATTGTCGAAGCAAGATGAATAACTTCTCCAGGTATCACCTGCGTTGCCAGCGCCAGGGCAGAAATATTCTGCTCAAATGCGGAAACCGCTTCTTCATGGCTGATGGAAAAAGTGAATGAGAATGAAAAGAATAATATGATGGTTATCAGTGCAATGTAACTGATTCGATGCGTGCGGATGGCCATTCTGGTGGCCATCACCCTGTCTTTTTCTCTTTTTCGATAGGCGATATTCATCGGATTCAACACCTGAATAAAGACGGCTGAAAAAAAACAAAACGGGATGGTCAGCAGAACGTCGCGAAAAAAATCACTCATTGGGGGAAATACACTGATATTATTAAAATTCCAGTGTGGGATCATGATAAAACCGAGTATAACAATAATCCCCACTTTGATGATTACCATTGGCCCGGAAATTTTAAATAATATTTTTTCACCACGAGAGGCAATGGTAACCAAAACAGAAAAGACAATGATTTTATAGACAATGGATTGTGACAAGTCGCTATCGGTTAAACCAAAGTGCTTGATGTACGAAGCGCTGTCAAAAATGACGGAAAGAGAGTAGATGAATATTCCATGGACAATCATCAAAAAATAGATAACCCCTAAAAAAATGCCCCAGTTTTTCCCCAGGTAGTGGCTTATAATATCAGTATAATCGTTGCAGGTTTCACTTTTAGAAAGTGTTTTAAGATACATATCCTGCACAATATACGTTGCAGGGTAAGCAATAATAAATGCTGTAATGAAAACCCATATCCCTTTTAACCCGATCTGCACCGGCATTAAAACAGTACCTGCGCCAATGGCCATGCCAATGCATAATAAGACCCAACCAAAGTCATAGCGTGTAAAGGGGAGTTTATTGGTGAGTGTGTGAGAAATATTTACATAATTATCCGCTTGTTGCGTGCTGATTTGCATAATGAGCCTCCATCCTAATCCCTCTGCCAATAAAGCAGAGGGCAGGCATTGATATTTTAAATTAATTTCCGGCGATGGCTGTGGCGATTGCCTGCTGAAGGTCATCAATAATATCGTCAGGATCTTCCAGACCTACAGAAAGCCGAATCATTCCATCCGTAATTCCTGCTTTTAATCGTTCTTCTGGCGGAACAGGAGAGTGGGTCATCGATGCCGGATGTTGGATCAGCGTTTCGGTATCCCCAAGGCTTACCGCCAGCAAACATAAATTGACCGCGTTTATCATCCGTCTGCCAGATTCAAATCCTCCGGCTATTTCGAAACTGATGACGCCGCCGGGTAAAGTCATTTGTCGCTTATATAAATCGTACTGAGGGTGAGCCAGTAATCCAGGATAATAGACATGGGTAATTGCCGGATGGCTTTCAAGGAACTGCGCAATTTTCATGGCGTTGCTGGAGTGACGTTCCATCCTGACGCCGAGAGTTTTAACGCCACGCAAGGTCAGCCAGGCATTAAACGGACTCATACATCCGCCTGTAATATCCTTAAGTCCAACGTAACGCGCCTGGTCGATAAAGTCTTTTTTACCAACAATAACACCGCCAATGACATCGCCGTGACCGTTAATGTATTTAGTGACGCTATGTACAACAATATCTGCTCCCAGACGTAATGGTTGTTGACCGTAAGGCGACATAAAGGTGTTATCGACAATTAACAGCGCGCCGTGCTGATGCGCGATACCCGCGACCATTTCGATATCGACCAGTGTCAGTGTTGGATTGGCTGGGGTTTCGATATAAACAACCTTCGTTTCTGGCCGTATTGCTGCTTTTAGTTCAGCAATATTGGTTGCGTCTACAAAGCTTGTGGTAATGCCAAATTTCGGCATGCTGTGGGAAAGAAAAGCGTGCGTGCAACCATAAATTGCATTGGCAGAGACAATATGATCGCCTTGCTGACACAGAGTAAGCAGGGCTGTCGTAATTGCTGAAATTCCAGAAGCGGTCGCCAGCGCGGCTTCACCGTCTTCAAGGACGGCCATTTTTTGCTCAAGGGCATCTGTGGTGGGATTACCCAGGCGAGTATAAATATAACCTGGTTCTTCAAGTGCAAAACGTGCAGCGCCTTGTTCGGCATTATCAAAGACAAATGTTGATGTCTGGAAAATTGGCGTGCTGAGTGATCCTGTAGAAGGGTCCGGGTGTTGTCCTGCGTGAACAATTTTGGTATCGAATCGATAATTGCGGTTATTAGACATACTCTTTCCTTAATTTTATAAACGACTCGCTAATGACTTAGCAATTGCTATGCCAGATAAATAAGCGTGTATATTCAATTCATTTAGTTTTTTTTACGCCGTCGTTTATGTTCGGAATATTTCCAGTCTGGAAATAAAGTTGCCACTATTAACGGAAATTATAGTTACAACATTCTATTATGTGTTGAAATCGCCGCACTTTTTAAACTTCAGATGCTAAAATATCGTCATATAATACCTTATCGCTTAATCAAAACAATTGTTGCTCTAACCGACGAAGAGTTAGATTATTAGGCTAAATGTTGTAATGAGCAGCGCTTCTCGCCATGGGCCACTTTCAAGGAGATGAGAATTTATGTATTACAAGTTTGATGATCTTGAACAAAGAACCAGATATAGCCAAAACAAACATATCGAAGTACCGCAAGCCGCTATGAGAAAATATTATGAATGGCGTCGTCGTGTCAGGGACTATGGACATGATCCAAAAACAGCGGCAAATTCTGTTTCGGATGCAAATTGTGAAAAACTTCACGGTGTTACTGATACTTATTCATTTCGGCTGACTCAAGAGCACAGGGTTGTATTTACTAAGAAAGGTAATAATATAACAGTTCTATCCGTAGGCGGCCATTACGTTCGTTAGTAAGTAAAAACAGGTGTTATGCCAGAGCCTGTCAACAATTCTGTATAACTGCCGTCATGTTAAAGGTGATCGCTCAGGCGGTCACCGAACTCAATAATAAAACGGATCATCACCAACAGCCAGTTCTGGAACGACATACTCAATTTAAGGGTATCGTTGTTGAGTACCAGGTAAATGAGTTTTTTTACTTGGTACAGTACAAGATAAGTAACCGTGGCAATTTGTCATTGACCGCCTCTGACCCACAATCAAGTCTGGGTCAAGTATTTATGCTGCAAGAACAACAGTGTTTGTGGGAATATTGAATAAAAATAACTCACAGTCGTTCTTTCTGTAACGTCTTATGCAATTCCTGCCAAACGCCAATATATGACTCAGTCATCTTGCTAAGCGTGAACTCCGGTCGATTAACACTATTACGGAATATCTGCGCCTTCTGATCGTTACGTAATTTCTCGACATCCGAAAGGTAAGTAATAATCCGCTTTTGGATCGCGGCGATAGTCGGTTCACAAGCGTATTCCGGCTGCATATAACTATCCATACCTAATCCTGGCGTGGCGATTAATGCGCAGTTCGACAACAATGCTTCCAGACCAACAATACCGTAGCTTTCCTGCATACTTGGGAAAACGACGATATCAGTTTCCGCCAGCGCCCGTTTTTTCTCTTCCCCTTGCACAAAGGTCAAGCCTTTAAACCCTTCTTTTTCCATATAATCGGGGATTTTTTCAGGCCCATAAACCCTGGCTTCTATGCGCTGTCGATAGGTTGGTGGAAGTGTATTGATGGCATCACGGAAAATCAGGAAATTTTTCACAATATCGGTAAAGCGACCAAAAAAGCTAATCACGACTTTGCCTTCAGGATGGGGAATTTTATCCGCCGGATAATCTGCGAAATTCACACCGATCGGAAACAGGTGAGGAGGGACGATATCCGCCGAGACATGCTGAATAACAGAGCGATGGGCCCAATCGCTATGAAGAACCACCGCGCCACTTTGTCTTACGGCGATCCTCTGCTCCCAGTAATGCTGCATTCCTTTTTGTGTCCGGGTCAGATAGTGTTGCATACCGATATAGCTGGAATGCAGGGTGAACTGAACGCGGTTTAGCTCAAAAAAAGAACGGCAATAGCGGCGAGTTTTCATGTACCGAAATAATGTCAGGTTTGAACTCATTGAGGATCGGCTGAATTTTTTGCGCTGTACTCCAGGCCACGTTAAGACTGAGCGACTCCAGCGATGAATCGAGGGGTAAGGCCGGTTCTACCGTAATTTCATAATCAGCCAACTGAGAATGTGCTGTCTTTTGATTATTCAGATACAACACTTTAAAAGGATAATTACGCCGTTTTAATTCCGCCCAAAAGTGTTCATTAAAAAAACCAAGACCGCTAAACAGCACGTCCGGGGCTTCAGTTGTAACAATTAAAACTCGTGGTTGCATACCAAATCCTATTATCAAATGCAACGGATAGCCTGCCAGTCAATAAAAACCGGCAGGCTTCCATTTAACAATGGCTCTCCACTAGAAACGATATTTAATTCCTAATATAACCAGAGTATCGCTATAGCCACTGTCACCCATTTGCTGCGTGGCGTTACCCCAAAGATCCAGCCGACGAGATAACTGGCCCTCAAGTCCCACTTTTACTTCGCCAATATTTTTGGTTCCATCAATACTATTCTTATAGCCATTCATGGTTGCACCAAAATTATGAGTATTGTGGATCCAGTTGGCTTCGATAAATGGTTGGAATTTACGGTCTTTACCGTTATCAATAGCACTATGACCGTTGGCATAAGTACGAATACCAAGACGACTTTGAATATTGCCATCACCATCAAAGGAAACTCGTGAACCACCACTACTTGAATGTTCAGTGTGGTCATTGGCGCGAACGTTCATCCAGGTCAGTTGTCCCTTAGGTTGCAAATAATATTTCACACCGTCAGAGATTCGTTCCCCCAGTTTGAAGGTATAGCCAGCTTCAATTGATGCCGTAACACCCCGGGATTTATAGCTTTCCGTCGCCAACTGGTCACCTTTTACTTCATTATCAAACCAGTTATATAAAGCCCAGGCATCAACATAACTGCCTGTTTTATCATGCTCATTGGCATACCATGTGCCATACAATCCCGCACTGTACCCCTCCACAGAACCTGTGGATTTATATCCTGAATATTTTGATTCCGTATTGCTGTTTTGCCTGGCGAATCCGGCCATTACGCCCAAATGCCAACGGTCGAAACCATTGCTACTCCATTGTGCAATATCGCCACCTAGTTGAGAGACGTAACGATTCCCCTGATTTTTTAACTGACCACTGCTATCACGAGAACGGTTATGACCGCCAACCTGGCGCAGCCACAAACTGGTCACCTTTTGCTCACCGGTCAGGGCATCAGTATATTGGGTTTCCCCCATACGATCGTGAAGGCGCATCAGGAACAGGCTATTGGCGGCCATATGGTTAAACATATAGCTCCCCGGTTCGGGGCGATTGATATTTTCAGGCTCAGGCTCAGGCTTCGGTTCTGGAGTTGGCGTAGGCTCGGGGTCTGGATCAGGTTCCGGGTTCGGTATAACCGGATCTTCAGGTATGACAATCGGAAGCTGTGAACGCAGATACCAGTCACCATCCTGGTTATTCACGCTATTTTTATGCAAATAGTATTCATATGCACCGCCAACAACACGACCTTGCTGAATAAACTCACCGGCGGAATCACCGTTAACTTCAATAACTTTGATCCCTTCACTGGTTTTAGCCCCTGTTCCGCCAGAATTATTAATCAGCAGATAACTTTGTCCGGAGGTTGAACCATTAATGATGACTCTGTCTGTAGGAGAACTGTCATCCCCCAGGTAAGTATCCAGCTCAACAGTGCCATTATTACCCACATAATCACCGTCGATAGTAAAACGATCGCCTACGACGTTATTAGCGAGAATTAAACGGCCCTGGTTTTTGAAGGTGGGCAAATTCTGCAACAGCGCGCTGTTTGCGCTGCCATCGGCATTCGCGGTCAGTATAATTTGACCGAGGTTATTCAACTCTGTCGTTCCGCCACCAAAATCACTGGTTGCCACAGAAGCAACCGTATCCCGAACACCATCCCGATCGGAATCTGACCACTGACGAATATTCCAGATGCCCGTTGTGTCATTCACGATCTTATCCTGACCGCTGGTTAATTGAATAACACCAGTCATCGTTCCGGCATTGGTGATGCTGGTAGCCGCCCCGGTGTATTGGTAGGTATTAATACCCGACGGATTATTAGTGTAGTTGAGATCATAATAATCATAGCCCGTTGCGCTAATCGCGACATCAGACAATGCCCCCAGCGTTGCACCTTCATCAATCGTGATACTGGAAGTTGCTCCACCGATGGTTTTAATCCCCGCACCTTCAGAGCCGCCATCAACTACACTACCTTCCTGTAAGTGAACATCAAACACACTCTGAGGATCGAGAATAATGTAGCCGCCGCTACTATAGGAATATTCAGGGCCGGTATCCTGTAAACGAATCGCATCTCCAACTTGAGAGCGAATAACGCCTGAGGTTGTCACCCGAGATTCCAGCGCCTGAGAATATATTGCGGCGGTATCTTTACTGGCACTCTGGTTAACAATTTGACTATCGGAATATTGCGTCACGGCCCCCAACGCTAATAGACCGCCGGATGCACCCGCCAGATAAACACTGGCATGTTGGGTTCCACGAACGTTGGTTATATCAAAGATTATACCGCCGGAAGGCCCGGAGATGGGGGGCTGAGGATCCTGTACATCAACATCAGCGGTGTTTCCGGTATAAATATTGCCAGATGTGCTCACTTCAATTTCAGTGTTGCTACGACCTAATGCCTCTATACCCGTAGCGTCCGAATGAATGGTTGTGCCAGCCTCTAAATGGATAACTGATTTATCCGTAGTCATATAATCAGTTTCGTATTGATAGGCTGGGGTACTAGTAGGATTATTTATGTCAGTATGAATATGGATATTTATTTTGTTATCAGCATAGACACAGCTCGTTTCAGGTCTGGTACTGACATAATCACAAGAATCTGCGGCATAGGCGGTATTGAAAGCCAGAAAGATAGCACCTGCAACCAGGGTTTTGTTAAAGGGATTTTGACCGGCGTGATAGTGTACATTCTGTAGCGCTATTTTAGGTTTTTCAATGTTCCCTTCTGAATAGCACCGATTGTATCTATTATCCATAATAGCTCATCCTGATGAAATTTATCCATTTAATAAAACCGACGAGAGCAATACCACACGCAACGCATTTGGTTTAGGTTAAGAGTCTATACGCCCCATTAATTTTGTAAATAAGAAATATTGAACTTTTGGTTAAAATATCATTCAGTGATAAAAATCAACATTTTCATACTCAAATAAATACACATTCGGGATCAGAAAACGATAGTTATTATACAAATTTCAACTAGTTAAAGTGAAAATGATTTAACAAACGGAATGAGCGATTAATAAAATTGTTAGCGATATAAAATAAGGATTTTTATAAACAACACCAGGAAATTTCCATGATTAATGCGGACAAATCACTCGTCTCTTTTGATTATTCAAAAAGTTAAAGAAGAAGATCTGTATCCTGAACAATGGCCAGAAAGGCCTCGAGAGGTCTAACTCTTTATCGTCAACGAAAGTTTTTAATATTTGTTATTATTATTACGTAATAATGGTGCAAGCACAGCATTCATAACAAGTATAAAAGCCATTGCTGTATATATCATTGAAAAACCGAATTGTTGTGCAAAAAAGCCTATTGGTGCTGGCGCCATTAATGTACCTAAATAACCGATGCTTGTAACAATACTTATTCCAGTACCTACAGCAATTCCGGGCTGATGGCCTGCGGATGAAAAGATGACAGGAACAATATTGGCAATACCACCGCCAGCCAGAGAAAAAGCCAGAATTGCCTGCCACGGCGACGGTGACAGGGCTGCTGTTAGCATACCGGCTGCTGCCAGAATACTGGATACACGAAGAGTTTTCACCGGCCCATAACGATTACGTATCACATCACCAACGAATCGAACCATTGACATGGTGCATGCAAAAAAAGCAAAAGCAAGGCTGGCTATTTCTATATTAGCATTAAGGTTTTTTATTAGATAACGTGATGACCAGTCGACAACCGCACACTCTGGTATCATTCCAAGAAGAGCCATTATTCCTATAATATAGATTTTAGCCTGGCGGGGTAAACTCGATGATGATTTATTTTTCTGATCCTCTTGTGGATGATCATGAGTGATAAAATGAAGTGCTGTCAAAACCAGAAAAAAAGCGATCCCGGAAATTATAAAAATATGACCAAGGTATCCATAGTTTTTAACTGCATAACCACCTATAAAACCTGATACAAATAAACCGATGCTCCATGAACAGTGGCACATTGACAGTATTGCTTTAGCTAATTTTCTTTCAACGATAACGGCATTTGCATTCATGGCTACATTCATCGAACCAATCATCGCGCCTAAGAGAAATAAAAACAATACTAATGAAGCAATATTTTTCACTATGCCTACGGGTATTAACGAAACAGATGCTAACACGGCAAATAATCGAACAATTTTTTGTGAACCAAACCTTGAAATTAACATGCCGGACAGAGGCATCATGAATAAAGCCCCCAAACCGAATGTCAAAATAAGTCGACCAATGGTTATATCATCGGCGCCAAAACGAGGGGCAAGCTGTGCTATCTGCACAGCCCATCCTCCTTGTATAAATCCGTTGACAAAAAACAGTACAGTAACGGCCCATCGGGATTTTTGTAGCCGTTCCATGAACATTACTCCTGCTGTGTTAGCCGTTTATTACTATCATGATTAATTACTATTTAATAAAATAGAGTGGCCAGTGCATAATTTAAGCATATAGCTATCTTCACTGTTTCTGATTAATTGTACATTTTGAAAATCAGGAATAATGACTTTTGCGCCTAATGGCATGAGATCTTCATCGCCTACGCCAACGCAATAACAACCCGCTGCGACTGCCGATGCAACGCCGCTTTTAGCATCCTCGAAGACAACTGCCTGACTTGCTGGAATCCCCAGACGTTGTGTAGCAAGCAGATAGGGATCAGGGTGAGGTTTGCCACGGGTAACATCATCACGTTCTACAATAACGGAAATGTAAGGCTCTGCATGAAGTAACTCTATGACTCTGTTAATTTTTTGTCGCCATCCGCTGGTTACAATACCAACAGAAATACCTGCCTCTCCCAAAGAAGCAATGAGGCTGGCAACGCCTGGTATAAGTTCACAGTCCGTCGTATTCTCTACATGAATAATATGTGCCTGAACTTTTTGCTGGTCGGATTCCGGGAGATCGCCAAATAATGTCCGGATAGTATAGGGGCCAGGATGTCCGTGAATATGTTTCTGTATATCTTCGTCGGTGAGATGACGTTCATACATCAGAGCCGCTTCACGCCATCCATTTTCAATAACAGTCCGGGAATCAATCAGCACTCCGTCCATATCAAATAAAACAGCTGAAAATTTTTTCTCCGTTTTTATTCACTCTATTCTCCTTCAATGATAATAAATATCTATATTTTCATATCGTTCGCTGCTACGACGACCTGTCCCAGCGATATGCATCCATCATTACCAGGTACCAGCTTATGGCAATATGGCTTCAAACCTCTTGATTCAAGTTCATCAAGAGTGTTAACCAGCAAGAATTCATTACAAAAAACGCCTCCGCTCAATACAATCTGGTCAGTTCCATAACGTTCAGAGAGGAGAGAGCACACGGTTGCTATAATATGCACAATGGTTGAGTGAAAACGTCGGCTAAGATCTTCCTGGTTGATATTATTGACCAGTATAGACTGAACTAATTCTTTTACTAACGGGCGATAATCAACACTTATATCACCATTGTGAATTTCATCGATTATATAGGTAAATGGTTCAACCATATGAAAATCTTTTTTTAGCAGCGCTTCCATTTCAATGGCAGCCTGTGCTTCATACTCAATCTCTGAACAAATTCCAATAAGCGCTGAAACACCATCGAAAAGACGTCCCATACTGGAAGTCATCGTTGTGTTAATTTTCCTTGCTACCATCCAGGTAAAGACTTCACGGCGATTTTCAGATAAATCAAGAATTGCTGGTAAGGTGATATAACTCTCAACATTTTCACCATATGTTTCGACCAGCAATGATATTGCCATTCGAATAGGTTCTTTAACCGCTTTATCTCCCCCTGGTAATAACATTGGACGTAAATGAGCAACACGCTCCACACTTTCGAAGTCACCAAATAAAAATTCGCCGCCCCATATTGTTCCGTCAGAACCATACCCTGTACCATCGAAAATCACGCCAATGGTTTTACCTGAAAGACCATTTTCTGCCATACATGCGGCCATATGCGCATGATGATGTTGAACCTGAATGACTCTGATTTCAGCATTCTCGAGAGCACTGCGGGTTGAACGAAAGGCCGGGTGTAAATCACAGGCCAGAATATCGGCTTTTTCTATGGCCAGTAATCCTTGCAGATGTTTTATACAGTCGAGATGAGATTTAAATGTTGTATCATTTTTCAAATCTCCAATATGTTGACTGATAAACACTTGTTTACCTTTCCCAATACTTATTGTGGTTTTCAGTTCGGCACCAAACGCCACAACATTTCCAACTGAATAAGGAAGGTGAACAGGGTAGGGAGCATAACCTCGTGAGCGACGCAAAAATGATATTTGTGCATCGGGGGTGTTTTTTCGCTTAATAACGCGAACAACGGAGTCATCTACTCGTGTACGAATATCGCGATTATTAAGTACAAAGTAGTCTGCAATTTTTCCTAATTGTTCAATTGCATCATTATTATCAATGACAATAGGCTGTCCGGAAATATTTCCGCTGGTCATTATAACGACAGGGAGTTCAGGATCAGCAAGCAACATATGTTGTACAGGCGTAGAGGGCAACATTACACCCAAATTGGGGTTTTTGGGTGCCACCACTTCTGGCAACGTCTGAGAGCGTTTGCGCAAAAGAACGATAGGGCGAGGCCCGCTCTCAAGTAAAGAGATATCGTCAGGGGTAACAACCGCCCACCGGGCTGCGCTTTCACTGTCTGCAACCATAACAGCGAACGGTTTAGCATCACGTCGTTTACGCCGACGTAACTCTCGCACAGCGTCGACATTGGATGCATCCACGACCAGATGAAAGCCGCCAAGACTCTTAATGGCAACAATAGCGCCTTCTTTTAGCCTGTCGATGGTAAAACGTATAATGTCATTAGCTGATATTGATACGCCGTCTTTATCAGTTAGCTGCAGTTGTGGTCCGCAAACAGGACACGCATTGGGTTGCGCATGATAACGGCGATCTTCAATATCATGATATTCCTTATTACATTGTGGACACATTATAAAAGATTGCATGGTCGTTTGTGCACGATCATAAGGCATTCCACAGATAATAGAATAACGCGGACCACAATTGGTACAATTGATAAAGGCATAACGATAACGATGATTTGACGGATCGTTCATTTCCCTCAGACAGTCTTTACATACATTTGAATCCGGGGGAACAATTGTATCCATATTGGATAAATTATTGCTTTTTCTGATATCAAAGCCTGAATAATATGGCGCTGGTTTTTCCAGCTCGACCTTATATATATCAGTGATCCGTGCCAGAGGCGGTGGCTGAGAGATCAGTTCATCAATTATGTTATTTATGGTCTGTGAAGATGCCTGCAGTTCCAGCAAAACACCTTCGGAATCATTAAGAACCCAACCGGTTGCACCATGCGTTCTGGCTAATCGATGAACAAAAGGTCTGAATCCTACTCCCTGGACAATGCCGCAAACTCGAAACCGGCAAGTGTCTTTTTTTTCAGAATCAACAGAGTCTTGGTAGTTCTGCACCGTAAAGCTCCTCAATAATAGTATGCGTTCCGTCAGATTCGACCATGCAGACTTCCGGCTGCGAGCCTGATTTAACTTCTCCAATAATCGCTGCATTTTTACCAAATGGATGAGCGCGGAGTAATTCCAGAACATGCTCTGCCACATCTGGCTCAACAAACATGCAAAGACATCCCTCATTGGCCAGATTAATGACATCCACACCTAACATATCTGCAGCCATAGCTGCCTCAGGCTGGACAGGCAACGCATCTTTATTAAAAACAATAGGGCATGAAGTGGCTCTGGCATATTCGTGCAATACTGCAGAAAGACCACCACGAGTAACGTCCCGCATGGAAGCTATTTTTCCTGTAGGAGTATTAAGCAAAATGTTTTCAATCATATGATTCAGTGGTGCACAGTCACTTAATATATTACGTTCAAACCCTAAACCTTCTCGAATCGATAAAAGATGAATAGAGTGATTCCCGATATAGCCACTCAGGATTATTTTCTGACCCGGCCTGACATGAGTTATCGAAACAGGAGGCCGCTCCAGCACGCCTATTCCGGCAGTATTGATAAAAAGCTGGTCAGCCTCGCCTTTTCCAACAACCTTGGTATCACCGGCAACAATTTTCACACCGGCTAAACGCGCAGTTTCACGAACGGATGCGATAATTTTTAATAAATCTGAGACAGGCATCCCGTCTTCAATGATCAGACTCAGCGTGAGATAAAGCGGGCGGGCTCCACTTACCGCCAGATCATTAACTGTGCCACACACGGCTATCTTACCAATATCGCCGTTGCCAAAGATAAGAGGAGTTACAACGAAAGAGTCGGTAGTGAAAGCAATTTTATTCGTTGGTAGATCCAATAAGGCACTGTCCTCCATCTCTCCCAGATAGGTTTCTTCCAATGTTTCTGAGATACGCTCAACCAGCTCTCTGCTTAATTTTGCACCTGTACCATGATCCAATATTATTGTTTCATTCAATGGCGCAAATAAATTCTCGCCAAGTTCGTTATCGGGCGTTGCTTCAGTCATTTTCATGCTGTTGTCCTTTCACCACGTTCAGGTAAATCACCTGTTTTCTCCAGTAACGACAGTATTTCAGTGGATGGTGCGACGGTTGCACAATATCCAGCAAGCCATTGAAGCGCTCTGTCGGTATCATCTGATGAGGGGGCAAAAACGCAGTCATCAGGAACCCAGACGTTATAACCACGGAAGAAGGCGTCTGCTGCTGTTGTCTGGACACATACGTGAGTTTGCAATCCGGTGACAATCACTGTTTTGACCCCAAGTTCCTGGAGTTTTTGATCTAATTGAGTTTCAAAGAAGCCACTATCCCTGCCTTTGACCACAATAAAATCTGATGGATGGTAAACGGTATTAATGATTTGATTGCCAGGTGTGCCCGCTATTGCTGGTATTCCGGCCGCGCGATTTCGGTATCGACGCTGAACAGCTGGGTCATCAGGATCATGAATAAGTTGTAGATGTATAACGGCTTGCCCCTGGTTTCTTTACACCATCAAGAAATTTATTAAATGCTTTCAGTTTTTTATCAAGTTCTTGCGGGTCATTTGTTATTTTATAAGTAAATTCATATTGTAAATCATTTGTCAGAACAGCGATATTTGGCATCTTTATATCCTTATTAAATAATTTTAAAGGTTAATAATTCATTCAGACATAAATGAAACACCCTGAAACTATCTGTACAGGGCTATACCAGAAGATTAAAAATAAAAGGATGTTCATCAAATATAAAAACAATAGATTTTTATTCTCAGATAAAAACCTTGTATAACAATATGAACCATACAGGTATAGTATGTATAATTCCTTTTTTTCAAAAATTTGATAAGCAACGGGAATGGATATGAAGCTGCTACGCGCCTTTGTAACACTTGCCAGGTTAGGGAGCTATCATGATGCAGCTGAGGCCATGTACATCACTCAGCCAGCACTAACAAAGAAAATACAGTCTTTGGAAAAAATAACGGGAATTGCCCTTTTTCAACGGGGCCGCCAGGGGGCAAAACTGACAGAACCAGGAAAACAGCTTCTTTCCCGGGCGCAGAACTTGTTGAAACATTATGAAGAGTTTTCAGAATATGCACAAAATTTGCAAAAAGGAAGTTCAGGTAAACTGACTCTTGGATTTGGGATATCCTCGTTTCAGCTAGCTCCCAGATGTGTAAGCCTCTTTCGGGAACAATATCCTGACGTCGAGGTATTACTTGATGATGTTCCTTCTAAAGTTCAATGGGATATGTTACTGGAAGGGAAACTTCTGGCTGGATTTACCCGTGAACCGTTAACAGATAAACTTAACTTCAGTCCGCTAATTACAGAAAGTCTGGTTTTGGCTATTCCTGCGGGAATTACACTTAAGTCGCAAAAGATTCAATCAATACTGAACCAATATCAACTGTTGCAAATGAACCCAGACAGAGGTCGGGGACTGGTTGAACAAACAGAAAAATTTCTGCAAGAAAATAATTACAAAGGTAAGCCTTCTTCTGCGGCAAATGATATCCATACTTTATTGGCTTTAGTTGCTACGGGGAACGGTGTAGCTTTACTACCCGCAGGAACCAACTATTTTTTACCTAAGGGCGTATCGCTTATTAGGCCAGAGGGTAATTATACCAAATGGAATATAGGGATTGCATGGAACCCGCAAATAAATGATATTATCAGGGATAATTTTTTACAAATAGTGAGCACTATTAAATTGAATGGATATTACTCAAGTTAATATGGATGTTTGGATAGTAAAACCTACTACATCCCCAGGCGTGGGAGATTAATGCGACAGAGTCGTTATGTAGCTCTGTCGCGCACAGAAATTAAATCAAAAAAGAAAATGTTATAACCTGAGATTTATGCTTGAAACAGAAAATCATTTCATCATTAACGTAATCCCATCTGTAAAATTAACATAAAAGTTACTTGCAATATCAACAGGTTTCCCATCGACATAAACTAATTTTAAACTATTTAAAGCTGCTACACTCTGATTATCTTGTAGAGCTGCTCCAACTAATTTTAGAGTTGCTTTTGATCCTGATTTAAAATTAATCATTCCCGGCCAGCACTTCTCTGTTGGATGATACATTTCTTCCACAGGATTAATAGGGATAATATCATTCATTGGATTAATTGTTACCTGCGCACTACCTGACAACTGAATAATCTTACCCTGCCCAGCACCCTGTAAAAACTGCTCTGTACGAATACTCACCCTGGCTTGATCAATAACCTCTATCGCAGTAAAACCATTGCTATTGTTGTCAGTATAGTCATTATATATAGTTCTTGATGTAATATTTCCTGATGAAGAATTATAAAAATACAAACCACTCAAAAATTCTTAATTCCGAGTCAATATGTTGCGATAAATTATCATTTATTACCAGAGCTGCATTATCCTTAAAACGCAATCCACCAACCTGAAGATCACTAATCCTGGTTGTTGATATTACATTGGCTTGTACATCAAGTATGCTAAACCCCAATAACTCTGCATTATAAAATAACTCAACAACTTCTGCTGATATGGAAAATATCGGCTGCAAAAAATCATTAAAGCCTGCGGTTTTAACGGTTGTTAACGATGCCATTCCGAGAATAACATATTTTAGATCTTCCAATTTAACATAACTATCGTCATATAATGAGAATGTTATTGTATTGTCTACACCGCTAGTAAACCATGTGGTTCTTAATTGCCTGTTACCTAAAATACGGAAATCAGATTTCTCACGAAAAACAAATAACGCAGGACTATGTACAGGAGATGTTGATGGTGCAGCCCAGTTAATAACGCTGGACTCGTTACTAACATCCGGGATAAGAAAAAGAGGACCTGCGATAGCACCATCACCAGTTAAACCGCGAACTTCAAGCCCACACCCTTCCATTTTATTGAATGTTTCTGGACTCCCCTTCAATATGGTTACGCCGGGAGAACTAAAAGTCTGATGATTTGCGGAATCCCAAGTAAACGTAGTGTCTGTATTTTGCATAATAACCTCTTTTCAAGTAAAAGTTTGCAACCCAAAACAGTATCAGGTTGCTGATGAACTACCTGATTTGTACAGGCAGTGGAGTAAAGCATTAATTTATTTCAGAGCAAATTGACATTACGAATATTAATGAAATTTAAAAATAGTTGTTGTTATTTGTAAGTTATATATTGGTATGGGGCAGGTTATTTTAAAAGTATTAAATATTTCAGAAAGGGGGGGGGTATTGCTTCGTGAGATTAGTGATAGCTTTCAATGATATTCGCAATTAGATTTATCTATCTAACAGCATGATTACTGATCATTTTAACCAATTGGGGAAGTGATTTACTCATATAAATTTATGTATTTCCTCTAATATAGAGCTCTGCCACAGATAATTTTACCCGTTAAATACTTCAGGCGGCGTAGATATGAAAAAAAAATAACCCGCCATTAAGGCGGGTTATTTTTTTTAATCTGATTAATCCTGCAATTCTGTCTACTCAAGCTTATGCCGTCTTCGTTATCGCAGATATGCTGATTATCAGGATAGTGTTAGCTCAACGCGACAACATTCGCAGCAGCTGGGCCTTTAGCGCCATTCTCAATCGAGAACTCAACTTTCTGACCTTCATCCAGGGTGCGGAAATCGTTGCTTTGAATCGCAGAAAAGTGAACGAACACATCTTTGCTGCCATCGGCAGGGGTGATAAAGCCAAAACCTTTATCTGCGTTAAACCATTTTACTAAACCAGTCATTTTGTTAGACATAAATATTACCTTCTAAATTTGTGAGCCACACAATGCGGCAAGAATGTGATCTGTATGAAGATTTTGACTTACTAAGGCACTAAAGGAGGAGACTCACGAAGAAGGGTAATCAGAAGATAACACTGAACTGAGACTGCTTTACTAAAACTGCTTTCATAAGGTCTGTCTTGCAAACCAACGATGCTATTAACGCATATTCATTATGGTTATGCAACTTTTATTTTCATTCATGTGTTTTATTTGTTGTGCAGCATTAACAAAGGTAAGCCAGCACGCATGGCTCCGCCTGTTATCCGTTCTGTCAGTGACATGACTCTTGCTCTGAATGTATCGACTATCACCGCAGTGAGCGTTAGGGGGAATCGAGATCACGTGCCCCGTGGTTTCAACTCTGTACGCCTCACCAACTAATGATTACAACCAGACGATGGTGTACTACTTTTACAGCACGGGTTAAATATAACTGACAGTAATTACCAAACAATCCTGATATCGGTGTATTTACCAACTAAAGCACTACTATTTCGGAAACAGAATAAGTGTGTTATAGCCTTATTGTTTTGGCAATCATATATTTACCATGCAAATATTTATTTCGTGATATAGTGAAACCCCATCCGATACAAAATAACTTTCCTATCCGAAATCTCCGTCTCTTTAATTTAAAAAGCCGGAGATTATTAAACAACCACAATAACGTCAGGAAACAATAGATTGTCCGTAAAACGCCACGGCCTGTGCATACAGATCCATCATATCATCCCAGAGATCTCTTGAGTTATGAGAGCGTACTTCCGAGATATATGCTTCATTATTTTCTATAGAAAAAATTGCTGATTTATGATTACCAATTTCACCATGTAAAGGATTAGCCCACCCACTAAATAATAAAAACCCCCATTCCTGAAAAAGACCAGAATTCACTTCACGTTTTATATCATGATATGATTCGATTTCTATTTCATTATAAGGGACATTGTTGATATCGCGGCGGGCAGGGAAAGTACCTTTTTCATCCCAAACCCACTTCCATGCGCTGCCGAATCCATCCCAGGTTTCGACATGTGGTTTAAAGAAGCGAAGAGGTTTAATTACATAAGCTGAAATATATTTCCCTGTGGCCTTATCCTTAGCAAAAATGACAAACGTTTTTACCAATGCAACTTTCATCGATATCTTTTGAAAATGACACTACACCGTCCTGATTGACAGCAACTGTGTTGTCTCCTGCATTGGTGGAAAAACTCCAGTCTACCGTATTATTATAGACAACATCATTATCAACCATCATCTGAAATGTTGCCCCAGGAAATAATGTTTTTGGGAAAGACCCATTAGTCATATCTTTTTTCATATCGAAATCATGGTAATTCACCCGAACACCAGTAACTTTTGGCATAAAAAACTCCTTAATTGTTTAATTGAAATAGTGGTTAATAAACATAACCAGAATAGAAATATTATTATGTTTATACAGACAAGTGCTGTCATTTATTTGTTATAAAATTATCAATAGCGAGAATTAGTTTGGCCTGAAAGATAAAATGCGAATAATTTTGTCGTTATAGCATTTTGCGGATTTTATGCACCTGCCGGATGGCATCTGGGTTTGCCTGTTTCGTCGCGGTTTCTATGGAAAGGGTTTGTTCCGGGCATGGAGAGCCATTATTGCTTCTACTTATTAAAATGTACCTTTGAAAAAGTAGATTTTCTGAATGACGCTTGTGTGGCACACTTACTTCTAACTTTTTACGTAGCGCATCTGACGTTTTTTCGCTGTTGTGAGGTCCTCTATGACCCATCTGTCCGACATTGATCCTGAGATGAATGATTTTCAACCTCTGGTTCCCTCAGAGATCGAGTTATGGCCAACATCTGTAGAAAGTGGCAATCCCCTTAATCCGGCAAGAGCATATTTACTCTCTCTAAATTCGCCACGCAGTCGGCAAACCATGGCATCTTTTTTGGGAATAGTTGCCAGAATGCTCGGAGCCGCCAATGCAGAAACTTGCCCGTGGGGAAGTTTACGTCGCCACCACATCATGGCGGTGGCTGAATTGCTACGGGATACCGGCCGGGCGACGGCGACAATCAATACCTATTTGTCTGCACTTAAAGGCGTAGCGAAAGAGGCCTGGATGTTGAAGCTGATGGATGTTGAAAGCTTTCAGCACATTCTTGCAGTACGTAATTTTCGCGGTAGTAAACTTCAGCGAGGACGCGCGTTGCATCGAGAGGAGATCCGGCAGTTATTTCAGGTCTGCGAAACCGATCGTAGCTGTCGTGGTCCGAGAGACGCCGCGATGTTGGGGGTGTTATTAGGCTGTGGATTGCGTCGTTCCGAGGCGGTAGGGCTTGATTTAAGTGACGTTGTCACTTATGAACGCGCGTTGCGTGTCTTAGGAAAAGGGAATAAAGAGCGGCTGGCTTATATGCCGGAAGGGACGTGGGTAAGATTACAGACCTGGATAGAGCAGGTCAGGGGAGAAGCTCCTGGCCCATTGTTTACGCGCATCCGCCGTTTTGATGATGTGACCTGCGCAAGGCTCACTGACCAGGCGGTTTATCACATTTTGCAGGTGAGACAAAACGAAGCGGGAATTGAAAAATGCGCCCCTCACGATTTGAGAAGAACGTTTGCTACTGCGTTGCTTGAAAACGGCGAAGACTTAATCACGGTAAAAGATGCGATGGGTCATGCCAGTGTCACAACAACGCAAAAATACGATCGCCGTGGCGAACAGCGGCTTCGTCGCGCCCGCGACAAACTGAACTTTGATTAACGAACCATCGGTGTCCTGACAAAGTGCATTTCGTTCATGTCGGATGCGGCATAAACGCCTTATCCGGCCTACAAAATCGCGCAAATTCAATACATTGCATGTAAATGTAGGCCTGATAAGCGTAGCTCATCAGGCAATTTTGCGCATATCCCTCGCGACTGTTAGCGCCAACTGTACTTAACCCCCAGCATTCCCTGAGTGTTGCTATAACCTTTGTCACCTGTTTGCACGCCAACGTTGCCCCAGATGCTCAGGTTAGCATTCACTTTGCCTTCCACCCCGGTACGGATTTCGCCCAGATTACGCACGCCGTCACGACTGATGCTTACGCCATCCATCTTCACGCCAAAGGTTTCGGTATTGTGGATCCAGTTTACTTCCACGAATGGCTGGAACTCACGCTGCTTACTCTCATCCATTTTGTGGTGACTGTTCAGGTAAGTTCTCATACCCAGGCGCGTCTGGATGTTACCATCGCCCTGAGTTTCAATACGGGTCCCATCGTTTCGGTTGTGCGCATTGTCCTTCACGCCCATCCAGGTAACCTGCGCCTGCGGCTGGATATACCAGGTGTTCAGCGTGCTCCGACTGGCGGAAAACTCTCCGGCTTTCAGGGTATAACCCGCTTCCAGTGAAGCTGTCAGTCCTTTCGAACTGTAACTGTCGCTGGCGCGGTTATCTGCTGCCACGCTGTTATTAAACCAGTTGTACAACATCCAGCTATCGACATACGCCCCGGTTTTATCCGCCTCATTCTGGTTCCAGGTGCCGTACAGCCCGGCGCTGTAACCGTTGATACGCCCGTCAGAGCCGTAACCGGCGCGGTCGCTGCGGGTATTGCTGCGCGCGTTTGCATAACCTCCCATCACCCCCCAAATGCCAGCGGTCGGTGCCGTCGGTACTCAACTGTGTGATATCACCCCCCAGTTGCAGCACATAACGGTTGCTCTGCGTTTTCAACTGACCGTCACCGGCAACAGAGCGTTCATGACCGCCGACATGGCGCATCCACATGCTGGCTGCCAGTCCGTCCTCTTTTAGCGCATCAGTGTAGTGCGGTTCACCAGGACGATCGTGCAGACGGTGGTTAAACAGCGTGTTGGCGGTTGCAATATTGCTGATATAACTACCCGCTTCCGGACGTAGCGCATCTGGTGCCGTCGGATCCACTACCGGTGGTTTGACCGGAGCCTCCGGTACAACGGGGCGAACAGGTAAAACGGGGCCTTTCCACTTACTGGTGAGATACCAGTTTTGCGCCGCACTGTCACTGCCTTTCGCCAACGTATAAACATAAGCGCCAGCTTCCACAGTGCCGGTGGTCAGGGCGAAGTGACCGGTAGAGCTGCCGTCAACATGAACCAGTTCAATACCGTTGTCAGTCTGTTTACCCACTCCCCCGACATTATGCACCGCAACCCTGGTGTTACCGGCCGTATCGCCGTGAACGATGAGTTTGTCGGTTTGAGAATCATCGCCCCCCAGTTCCGTATTCATCACAATCAGACCGTCGTTGCCAGTGTAGTTGCCTGCCACGGTCAGGGTTTTGAAATCATTATCGGTCGGTGCGGAAATCGTGATCGTCCCGGCACTGCTCAGATGGTCAACCAAAGAATCAGCAGTCATACTCCAGCGGCTGACAGCATCAATGTCGACATTCGCCGGGTCGATCCATCCAGTCAGTTGTGCGCCGTTTTGTAGAGTCAGTCGGCTGCCGTTATTACCAATGATATTGCTGGTCAGTTGTGCGCCGCCGTTGACGCCATCAAGGACAAGCTCACCCGTGTTCAGTTCAGTATCTGTAGTCCAGGCCGTCTGTCCCGCCAGCGTCAGGCTGCCATCACCGTTTTTGATGAAGCGGCCGCCAGCCACATTGCCATCGATGATGTAGCCGTCAAAACGCGAATTATCACTGTCCGTGGCGTTAACGGCGGTCAGCGATGCGCCGTTGAGCATCAGAATGCCACCGCTGCCGCTCAGGCGGTTAGCCTGCTGATTGTTGCCGTTCAGATCGAGTACACCACCGTTGACGATAATATCGCTGCTGCTGTTCAGTGTGTCGGCGATATCGGTCCGCAGTGTGCCTTCATTAACAGTCGTGCTACCGGTATAGCCGTTGATGGCGGAGAATATCAGCGTACCGCCACCGGTTTTGCTGAGGCTTTTGCCGTCCCAGCCGAAACCATACGCGGTGGAGTTCAGATTATCTTGCAGCGCGTCTCCCAGGGTAAAGCTGTGACTGTCCGTTACGTTGAACGTACCGTGTGCACTGGAGTCTTCGGTGTTAAGCCAGACCAGGCCAAACTGCGCAATAACATTTTTGCTGTCGTCATCTTTCTTCGCCCATCCGATCAGAAAATGGTCTGTATCGACATAATCCTGCAAAGCCTGTCCTGCGACGGTATAGCTGAAATCGCCGCTGATCCCGTTCCGGGTGCGGATAAGGGTATACTGATTCTCATCAGAAACAGGGGCATAGCCGGAGATATCCAGCGTATTGTTCCCGGTAAGCTGGAGAGTATCGGCGCTCAGAGCCGGGTCACTGGCAATATCAACCTGCGCAGTTACACCGCTGCCAAAATTTGCGTCCGCAGCGACAGTCAGCGTTTCACCGGCATCAACTTTCAGCGTACCGCCAGACATATCCAACCGGTTAGCGCCTACGGAATTAGCAATCTGCAGCTCTCCACTGCCTGATTTGTTCAGCGTCTGGACGTTTTCCAGCGTACCGGCAATCATGGCACGATCGGTGATCGACAGGTTTGCGCCGCTGTTGCCCATCGTCATCAACGCGTCATGCTGGATATCCAGCGAACTGAAACTCTGCGCCATGTTCTGCGCGTTCAGTGTCCCTTCTTTGACATTGAATCCACCTGTGTTGAGGAACTGATTGGCGTTAGCCGTAGATAAGGTCCCCGTGCCGATCTTTTCCAGTTTGCCAGGGCCGGACAGGACTCCGCCGAGTGTCAGTTGATCGGCTCCGTCGGTTTCAATCGCTACCGTGTCACCTGCTGCAGTACCAATCAGCCGACTACCGGCATTCAGATTCAATTTGCTGTCGCCATTGCTTTTAATCAGCGAACCATCGGCGAAATTCATGTTGTCGGATGAAAGCACATTCACGGTATTCGCCGCCGTACTGGTTGACAATAAAGTGGCACCGTCCCGCAATGTAAACCGCGTGCTGCTGGTGTTTATGCCATACTGAGCATTATCTTTAAGCTCCAGTACACCGCCATAAACGGTGGTATTGGCATAAATCCGCGATTGGGTATTCTGAGAACCAGGCGTGAAATCTTCGCCACTAAAAGTCACTTTCCCATCGGTAGCATCGCTGCCGTTGGTGGTATTAATTCCAACAATGACATTTATTGCCACGCCAGTGGAGTTGAAACTGGTTATCGGATCACGAAACAGAATCTGACGCCCAGCGTCAGCAGCAATATTCAACACGCCATTCGGCTGGCGGATATTAATCGCATTGGCAATCGCATATGTCATATTGGGCGTTGAAAGAGCGCCGACCCCGGTGAAATTTTCATAGAACTGGATATCACTGTTTTTCGCATGTAGCAGACTCGTGCCGGTAAAATTCGCCCCGTTGCCGATAAGAATAGCGCCTGCATACTGGCCATTAGAATAGTTTCCATGGACTTTCATGCCATCGATACCGTTCGTCTCCATAACCAGTCCGGTCTGTGCAACAATAGCTCCCGCAGTATCCCTGACAGCCCGGTTACCATAGATATCAGCGTTACCATAAAGCTGCACACTTCCGTCGGAAAATAGTCCGCCACCCGAACTTATTGCACTGTTATTACCGATAATGACGGTTGCGTCCGTACCACTGAAAATCATATCGCCCGAGTCATGTATCCGCATGACACCTCCGGCAATCGCGTAATTAACATTATTGGTCAGCGTTACGTTGCCCTCAAATATAATATCGGCATTAGTGGTATCTATCGCGGGGTCATAGGAGTAGGCGCTGTTATTGTCAAAAACAACAGTACCGTTCGCACCACGGAAAACCACATCTGAATTTGAGATGATAAGGCTACGATACCCATTATTGGCATGGTTATCGACAAAACGGAGTTGGCTGCCATTGCCGAGTTCATACACAATTCCCGAAGCAGTACCAGAATTATAAACAGCTCCCCCCGTGGAGTTGCTTATTGTCATATCAATACCGTCCAGCAGTTTAATCACTGCTCTGCGGGTTCCACTCAGGCTAATTAAATTAACAGCATTGCCAGTGGCATTAAACAACCAACTGTCTGTTCCCAGTGGCGTATTGCGGTCAACAATAAGCGTTGCCGGAGAAGAGCTCGTACCATTAAAAATGAGATCACTTAAACGCGTTGTCTGATTTGCGCCAGTGCCATAGATTTGTGATAGATAGACACTCTCTCCCGGGAGGATCGACACCGTTGCGGCGAGCGACGACGTAACACAGTTTAGTGTCAATACGAAAACAACCAGCGTCATCGCAGAGTCGGCCAGCATACGACGTCCGGTTCGTTTTCCCCGACCTCTTTGCAAACTCCGATACCGCGACCCAGACGCCAGTAGATTCGTTCCGGACAACACGGAATACGTTGTTCATGTTATTCATCCCTTAATGATATGAACATCTCCATCTGGTACATTATTTCTATAGCATTTTACTTAAGGACTACAGGTTTATTTTATAAATAAAAGAAGCAATATTCTTATTTGCAGGGATAAATATCTGAAGATGCCGGGCATGACTGAAAAATGAGAGCTCAGTGACATAGAATAGTAAAAGCATCTATAGCAACAGTCGGATAAACAAAAAACCGCTCTCCGATATTATTATAAAAACATAATTTATTTATAACTACTCATTTAAATAAGGGTGCGCTATTAATTACCCGCGCCATTAACCGGTGTTATAACGGCAAGCAGGAACAGACGGAGTACGAACTATTATTTTATAGTTCCTTACCATGTATTAATAATGAATAAAACAAAAACAGGATATAACAATGTCATTTGATATAACTAATACCACATACCAAAAGATAGAGAAAGATGGACTGACAATGACTATTAGTCAACGGAAAGGCCCAGAATGTGCAACCATCTATTCAACAGACGGAAGCAACCTTGAAAATAATCATATTTATTATCTGATTAAAATTTTTGACACTGAAAATAATCCAGTAAAAAAAAGCCACTTTAAATATCATGTTAATGTAATCACCAAAGATGATTGGGCCTTACTTGATTACGACCCAATACTAATAACATCCTATGAGGGTGATGCAAAAAAAATTACAAATGGATAGTTATGGTTTCTATAATGCAGAAACAGATCAAAATGGAGAATTCTTATTTGGGATTTTACCTTATATCTTTCTGGATAAAGCAAAATCTCTGAGAACAATAACAACCGTACCTTACGTGCAAAGTATAACTCTTACCGTTTATCTTGATGATGTAAGTACCGATCTCGTCGTTGAAATTCCATTTAGATCTGAATTATGTTCAAATAAAGAATTAGACATTGTTGTCAATAACACAGGTGACTTCCATGATTTAACCGACACAGTCATGCTGATCCCCGGAAGAAATAAATTCTGTGGCCGTGTCGTATGTTTTTGTTTTAGTGGGGAACTGGAAATGGAAATGGCATCACTCAGGGATGATGTTATTGTTGTTGGTATCGATGAAAATAATCAGGCCACGATGCCCTTTACAGAAGAAGAAATTGCCAACAGAGAGGTTTGGGCATATACAACTTATGTTGGTTATATGTTCTCCCCACTGCGTATCCGCGAAGCTAATTCATCCCGACAACTGCATGTCAGCCCGCAAAACAACAGTAATATCTTTCCGGGGCAAACTCTCTATGCCACTTTCCGGTATCAACTCAAAGCCGGTGAAAGTTTTTCCGGAAAAGGATGTCCGTTTAAATTAAATAAAGGAAATTTTTATCCCCCCGAGATCTTCTGGAGGCAGGACGGCAATACTTTATATGGCTACTGCTTCCTGACCGTGGATGACAGCCTGAGGAAAGGTGACCGGCTGTCGTGGACGGTTTCCTGCTGTCTGGATAACAGCGGCATTGCGGTAGCCTCTGAAACGGTGAACTGGAATGTGGCCTGGGATGCCGACACCGACGTTGATGTCACTTTTGTCGCCGATACACCCGCGTTAATTGATTACAGCAATGACAACACGCGACCGTTATCCTCACGCCCCACCATGACCTGGCGGCTGACTGTACCGGGGCTGAGCAACACCCAGGCCTGTTTTTATCCCCTCGTGACCCGCATTACCGAAGACGCCATCATCAGCGACGAATCGTTCAGTGAAATTGTCCCCTGCATGGCAGACCGAACCAGCGGGGATTATTTTTACGTCATGCTGGACGACCAGGGGAGCGCTGTCATTAATGTGCAGCCCCGGGAAAACCGCACGCTGCTTACTGCATTCAGCGCCGGGATTTACGGTGTCGGGACGATGATTAACACCGCGAACTTTTTTATCAACAGTGCCTGGGAAGCCGCGAAGATGCCAACTGTCAGCGTGACGGAAGGACAGAACCCTCAGGCACGCCCCGGTGATGACAGTTATGCGCTGGCAACATTTCCGCTGCTTTCGAGCTGGGATGCAGTAGAGAAGAACAGCATGCTTGGCGGTGCTGTGTATCTGTTTGCCGGCGAAGAGATACAGCAAACAACCATTACACACCGCTGATGTTACTGGGAAAAACGCAGATCCCGCTTAAAGCCGATGGTGGCGCGCCCGATATCGCCCTGTATTTTACCGAATCTAACTTTGAGGCTGGAAAGACCTATTACATCCATGCCTGTCTTGTCGAAAATGCCTATCAGCACAAGGGGGTGAATTACCTTCGTCTTCAGGAAATCAAATTTGAAATTCCACAGGAGCAGCCCGCCGTACCGGAAGGGGTGAAGCGGACATACCGGGCGCCGGAATTTGTCTGTAAAGACGGCGCGGTGATTGATGAAGATGATGTCCTGCTCGGGCGCAATGAAATCGGTTATCAGGGGCTGGAATACCGCATTCCGTTATCCGGAGGACAAAAACACCTGGTGGCGGGCGATCAGGTAATGGCCACGGCATACCTGCACGCGTGGAATAAACAGACGCAGGCAATGGAAAATAGTAACCCGCCGTTGAAATTAAATCAGCTTCATACCGTGACAGAGGCCGATATCAAACGGGGATATCTGACGGATGTTATTGCCGCAGATGATCTGGCGGGCTGTGACACGCCGCCGCAGGGCGTGGATCAGAGTACGCTGAGAGTGGAATACTATTGCCAGAATAAGCAGGAATACTCTTATCTACGAGAAGTGTTCATTGATATGTATCCGTAACCATCGGAAATACCCAGCCTTTCTGGCTGGGTATTATCACGTGTGACATTAGCATGACCATTACACAATATATCAAGATTCAGGTTCAGATTTCTGTTTCCGCCATTTCATCATCACTGATTAGCGTAGCGTTTTTTGCCAGCACTCCCACTTTGCATTTTTCCTTTAACCGGTAGTTTTCTCTTTTGATGTTAAGTGTGGTGGACAGTCCACAGAAATATATATCTGCACGCTTTTGTTCTGTTTTATTTTTTTTCGATAAAATAATCAGGACTGTTAACACACTAAACGTTAAGTGTTTTCTTTATACGTTAGCTGTACATGTTGAAAATTCGAGTAGCATTGTAAGTCATTACGTTATAATCGCTAACCGACAAATAATCCAGAAAATTTAATTTATACACCAGGAGTAAACAAGTCGTTCATTTCAAAAATATGTTTGTAAAAGCGTATGGTATTCTGATTGCCGAAGTTTAACTGTACACAGGAGAAAATTTAGCAGATGAGAAAACTGGGGCACTTTTGTCAACATTAATTGTTCGAAATAATGATGAAATAGCGATACTAACATCATCAAAGCCTCTTAATTTCGCGCTGTTAAAATAGAACGTTCTTGCCGTAATGGTTATAGAAATCCATCCATCCCCGCAATCATCCAACATTCCCATACCGCATGGTTCACAAAATGTATTTTTCGCATATTTTCATTACAGAAACCAGTTTTTAAATGTAACTCAGTGACCTCGTTTTATACGAGCTAAACTTATGCCATGTAATTGTAACTTTCTTTACATTAGCAATTATAATGCAACTTTTGGTACATACAACCCCAGATACTCCCTCTTCACCGTATTATCTCCTGATGACTCCTTTCCTTCCACACGCTCCAGTAAATTGTGATCATGTCTTCAGTTTCTTCCCGAAACACATAAATTTGTGAACGCAATAAGCTGCGTGATATTTCCGATGACTTTAATTGTTTCGAATGAGATATGCGACCTCCTGATTTAAAATCACTATACCGAAGAGATTATCAGTTTCTTTTCACAAATGGGACTTTTTTGTGTTTTTTTGAGACATTTTGAATGCCTGGAGTGCAGCTGGAGGTTAACAGTTCGAAAAGCAGGTCAGATGGGAATGGGAGAGTCATATGAGGATATTTTCTAATGCTACATAAAAGTAACTTTTTTGACAATGGGTATTGGTATTATTGTGAGTTGATAAGTACTGTTTTGTCATTTAAGTTATACATATATCTAGTGCCACTTTTTCGAGAAAAATGACCCTATGATTTTTGTGCATAGTGCCACTTTTAAAAAAAGTGACCCTATATCGTGATTACATAGGGTCACTTTTCATCAATAAGTGACCCTATGCGAGGTGCACATAGGGTCATTTTTAAGGAAAAAGTGACCCTATGTCGTAGTCATCCTAAGCAATCAGAGAAATAATCATGCAAAGACGTTTTTTCGCGAAGGTTTCTTGCAGATACTGATTGCAGCATTGCGTTTTTTTAAGCAGGTTAAATTTTCGTTAGCACGCTCAGGGATTTTGAAAAAAACCGGAGACTTTAGTTAAAAAGTGATACAAGTAAGAACAAGAGTTGAATGGATAGTTTTAAAACTTAAATCGACAGTTTAAAATTTATAAAAGTTACTTTTCTATCTTCAAAATCAACCTGTTAATTCAAGTAGAAGACTATTACAATAGTAGTTATGCAAGGACAATGTACTCGTATCAGAATCTGATAACTTAACGCATAACCTACTCAGCAAACTATTACATACCTAGATTTTGATTATTCGTAATCACCGTGCATTTATAATATTATTATCTCTTCATATGGGGCCGAAAGAATATCTATAACACCATTTTTCAAAAAACACCGGGAACTAAAATTTGACTACTTACAAACACTCTCGCTAGCCAGTATCAGGATAGTTATTATCAAAGATAACTATATGTAGAAAACCACATTCTCATTTTAAATTAAGATCTGTTTGGTCTGGTAGACGTAAAAAATCAGGCCCAGCGGTTGCTCGGTTATTTTGTTACTAACAAAAGGAATATAATGTAGTGCTGCTTAGACTTTTCAATGAAGTCATTATATTAAATCACATGTCTTTTATCTCAATTGAGACTGGTTGTATCATTTGATATATTGTCAGTCAAACAGAGCCTAATAATTAGTAAGACTGGTCTTTTTTAGAGTTTATAATCAATCAATTATAAACAACTCTTTTTTATAGATACGTGTCAGTTTATTGAACAGTACTTTATGGTCTGAATGATTCAATGAAAAGTAAGTCAAGCAAAGTCGATATGGCTGAACAACTCAACAGGTTCCATTGATTGATGTAGGTTGGCAGCATTCGACATACATACACTTCGCTGCAACCTCTGCTGAATATTATTATCAACCTTGCATCCTTGATATACAGTGATTATAGTTGTAAACGACTAGCATACAGGGGTACGCGTTGGTTATATCATTTTTAATGAGACTAACCAGTCCAGCGCCTGAATGGAGAGAGTGAAATTCGATTTCACTCTCTCTTTTTAATATAAATGTTTATTATCAAGGGGTTATACAGATTCATTTGTAATTAGTCGTAATTGAATCTGACACATTGCCTTGTTACTCATTGCTAAAATGAGTAGCGAAGTGCATATCCAGTCATTAAACAGATTAAGAAAACGACAACTAAATAGTGGAGTTGACTCCTTGAACAGAGAAGATGTCCATCAACTGGCTACGCAATTGTTTGAAGGTAATGAAAGTGCGGCCCAAAAGTGGTGCAACGCCCCCAACCGAGCGTTACAGTGGCAAACCCCTGAAGAACTTATGGGGAGCGAATCGGGAATCCAAACGGTAATAGCGTTAATAACACGACTAGAGCAAGGCGTGTATTCTTAGGCCTTCTGCCCAGAACCGTTCTGTAGTTTTATCATCGCATCAAGCAAATCGTTTTCATCCCGTGAATGCTGAGACTTGTTCCGGGTCACATTGGGACTATTCACCGATGGAAGAGCTTTAAAACGACGCTTATCCCATTGTTCCTGTACCAGCTTCACCACATGCAATACGTGGCCCAAACTCTGGGGTTAACAACATAACCAGCCCAGGAAAATATCCGCAGCCCCAAATAGACATTAGCATTGAGCCCCTACACCCGCCACCAGTTGATAATTCGCTGCTTGTATGTGCTATAGCGTAAAGAGATACCGGAAGTATCCGCGTCAGCACCTGAAGAATTTAAGAGCCGGGAAGGAGGAAGGTTGCCAAAGGATAACGATGGATGCATGGGCAGTAATGCCGTGTTTGGTGTGATCACTCACATCATCAATGATGCCAGGAGTGGGAATGTAGTGGCATAGTGAATTTGGCCACCTGAATAGAGGTGATATCATCACCTCATAGTCAAAACAGGTGACATTATGACCGGACGTAACAGACGCAATTTTAGCCCCGAGTTTCGCCTCGAGGCTGCCCAGCTTGTACTCGATCAGCATTACACCGTTGCCGCCGCTGCCACTGCGATGAATGTCGGCAAATCCACGATGGATAAATGGGTTCGACAACTGAAAGAAGAGCG
>NZ_PDIG01000009.1:0-54212 GCF_004745185.1 Escherichia sp. E2661 | reverse complement strand
AATGACGGATCAGATATTATATCAGTTCTGCTGATTTAACCGCTGAGAAGTTCGCCACAGCGATCCGAAATCACTGGCACGTGGAGAATAAGCTGCACTGGCGTCTGGACGTGGTAATGAATGAAGACGACTGCAAAATAAGAAGAGGAAATGCAGCAGAATTATTTTCAGGGATACGGCACATTGCTATTAATATTTTGACGAATGATAAGGTATTCAAGGCAGGGTTAAGACGTAAGATGCGAAAAGCAGCCATGGACAGAAACTACCTGGCGTCAGTCCTTGCGGGGAGCGGGCTTTCGTAATCTTGCCCTGCAACACCCACTCACCACAACCTAAACTCATCCGCATCCCGCCATGCCGGAAACTTTTCTCTATATTCCCGTAATGCCACCATCGACAGCTCCGCATCAATGCGTGTAGCCTGGTGCGGTTCGGCAGTAGCGATAATCTCGCCCTGTGGATTAATCACCCGGCTGTCACCGCGATAATGACAGCCGTTGCCATCGCTGCCGACGCGATTACATCCCGCCACATACGCCTGATTCTCAATCGCGCGGGCCGTCAGCAATGCCTGCCAGTGCAGAGAGCGCGGAGCAGGCCAGTTGGCGACGTACAGGGCGAGGTCGTAATCGTTGAGATTGCGCGACCACACCGGAAAACGTAAGTCGTAGCACACCAGCGGCAAAATACGCCAGCCGCGCCATTCCACAATCACTCGCGCATTGCCCGCTTTATAATGCAGATGCTCATCTGCCATTCGGAACAGATGACGCTTGTCATAAAAATGCACCTTGCCGTCAGGCTCAACCAGCAAAAATCGATTAACCGAACCAGACTCCGTTTGTAATGCAACACTGCCTGCAATCAGCGCATTGCACTGCTGCGCTTTGGCTGTCATCCAGTTCACTACGTCATCTTGTGCTAGCGACGAAGCTGCCGCTTCCATGGCAAAGCCGCTGGTAAACATCTCCGGTAGAACGATCACATCGCGCCCGGTAATACCTTCCAGTTGACGATCAAAATGACGCAGGTTGGCAGGACCATCCATCCACACCAACGGTTGCTGCAAAAGCGTAATCTTCAAACCAGGCACAGTGTACAACTCCTTTATGCGAAGGGTTTTATAACTTTAACACCTTATCAGGCTATTACCTTACTGCGGAATAAATTGATAACAAATGCTGATATTGGAAATATCTGATTTGCAAATTATCGTGTTATCGCCAGGCTTTAGGGCGTTAATAACATGGGCAGGATAAGCCCGGGAGGAATGATGTTTAAGGCAATTACGACAGTCGCCGCTCTGGTCATCGCCACCAGTGCAATGGCGCAGGATGATTTAACTATTAGCAGCCTGGCAAAGGGCGAAACCACCAAAGCTGCATTTAATCAGATGGTGCAAGGGCATAAGCTGCCTGCCTGGGTGATGAAAGGCGGTACTTATACTCCCGCACAAACCGTAACGTTGGGAGATGAGACGTATCAGGTGATGAGCGCGTGCAAACCGCATGACTGTGGCTCGCAACGTATCGCTGTGATGTGGTCCGAGAAATCTAATCAGATGACGGGGCTGTTCTCGACCATTGATGAGAAAACGTCGCAAGAGAAACTCACCTGGTTGAATGTGAACGATGCGCTTTCGATTGATGGTAAAACGGTGCTGTTCGCGGCGTTGACCGGCAGCCTGGAAAACCATCCGGATGGCTTTAATTTTAAATAATTAGCGGATAAAGAAACGGAGCCTTTCAGCTCCGTTATTCAATTACGCGGCTTCAACTTTTCGCACTTTCTCCGGCAACTTTACCGGCTTCGTCGCCAGCTCTTCCGGATCAAAGTCATCAACGTTAATACTACGCAGACGGCTTTCTTCAGCTTTCACCAGAATAGCGGCTTCATCTTTATCAATCAGCCCCTTCGCCAGCGCGTTGTGCGCCAGTTCATCCAGACGGGTAAATGGCAGGTTTTTACCCAGCTCTTTACAGATCCGCTGATGAATCGGGTCGGCGGCAATCACATCCACCAGCGCCTCTTCCAGTAAACCAACCGGGTTATGCTCGCTCGGCGTCAGGTACTGACCGCGACCAATGCGGGAACGGGTGGCGTTCGGCACTTGTAAAATCTTCGCCACCTTATGATCCAGCTTGTCAGAAGGTGCCAGATAATGACGTCCGGTCGGGAAGATCACCACATTCAGCAGCCCGGCAACCACGCGGTTCGGGAAGTTTTGCAGTAAATCATCCATCGCCTGTTCTGCCTGATACAGCGCATCCTGTACGCCCCAGTGCACCAGCGGCAGGTCGGCTTCATTACGGCCTTCGTCGTCATAACGCTTCAGAACGGCAGAGGCGAGGTAAAGCTGGCTTAAAATATCACCCAGACGGGCCGATATGCGCTCGCGACGTTTCAGGCTGCCGCCCAGCACCGCCATCGAGACATCAGAAAGCAGGGCGAGGTTGGCGCTCAGGCGGTTCAGGTGCTGATAGTAGCGTTTAGTGGCATCGCCGGTTGGCGTGCTGCTGGTTAAACCGCGCGTCAGGCCCAGCCAGAAGCTGCGAACTTTGTTGCTACCGACGTGACCGATATGTTTGAACAGCAGTTTATCGAACGCGTTGACGTCATTATTCTTCGCCGCTTCCATCTCTTCCAGCACGTACGGATGGCAACGAATCGCCCCCTGGCCGAAGATCATCATGCTGCGGGTCAGAATGTTGGCCCCTTCAACGGTGATGGCAATCGGTGCGCCCTGGTAAGCACGCGCCAGGAAGTTGCTCTGCCCGAGCATAATGCCTTTACCGCCGGTAATATCCATCGCATCAATAATCGACTGCTGCCCGCGGTGGGTACAGTGATACTTAACGATAGCCGACAGCACGGCAGGTTTCTCACCGAGCATAATGCCGTAGGTAATCAGCGATGCCGCAGCATCCATTACGTACGCATTACCGGCAATACGCGCCAGCGGTTCTTCAATCCCTTCCATCTTACCGATAGAGATTTTGAACTGACGGCGAATGTGCGCATACGCGCCCGTTGCCAGCGCAACCGACTTCACGCCGCCGGTTGAGTTGGAAGGCAGGGTGATGCCGCGGCCTACCGAGAGACACTCCACCAGCATCCGCCAGCCTTGCCCGGCCATTTTCGGCCCGCCGATGATGTAATCGATCGGTACGAACACATCTTTACCGCGCGTCGGTCCGTTCTGGAACGGTACGTTCAGTGGGAAGTGGCGACGACCAATTTCCACGCCCGGCGTGGTGGTCGGGATCAGCGCACAGGTAATACCTAAATCTTCTGCGCCACCCAGCAGTTTTTCCGGGTCGGAGAGTTTAAACGCCAGACCAAGCACGGTGGCAATGGGGGCCAGCGTAATGTAGCGTTTGTTCCAGGTCAGACGCATACCCAGCACCTGCTGGCCCTGCCACTCACCCATGCAGACAATCCCGGTGTCCGGAATCGCGCCCGCATCGGAACCCGCTTCCGGGCTGGTCAGTGCAAAGCAAGGGATCTCCTGACCACGCGCCAGACGCGGCAGATAGTGATCTTTCTGCTCATCAGTGCCGTAATGTTGCAGCAGCTCGCCCGGGCCTAATGAGTTCGGCACGCCGACGGTAATCGCCAGGATCCCGCTCACGCCGGAGAGTTTTTGCAGCACGCGAGACTGGGCATAAGCTGAGAACTCCAGCCCGCCGTACTCTTTTTTGATGATCATCGCGAAGAAGCGATGCTCTTTAAGGTACGCCCACAACTCCGGCGGCAGATCCGCCAGCTCATGAGTAATCTGGAAATCATTCGCCATCCGGCAGGCTTCTTCTACCGGGCCGTCGAGAAACGCTTGCTCTTCGGCAGTCAGGCGCGGCTGCGGATAGTTGTGCAGCTTTTTCCAGTCCGGCTTGCCCTGGAACAAATCGCCTTCCCACCATGTGGTGCCTGCGTCGATCGCTTCTTTCTCAGTGCGCGACATCGGCGGCATCACTTTACGGAAACCGCGAAATACCGGCGCGGAAATCATCGACTTACGCATAGGCGCAAAGTTAAATGGCACGAGGATAATGGCCAGAGGCACCAGTACCCACGCCGACCACAGACCAGCAACGCCGAGGGCGGCTGTCCAGGCGAGCAAAATCAGACTGCTGATAAATAAGCTCACGCGGTGATAGAACAACGCGCCGAGCAGGACAACCGTAGCGAGAATACTCAAAATCATCATAACGAAAAGCCCCTTACTTGTAGGAGGTCCGACCACTTGTGATGATATGGTTGTAGTGGATGTAAAAACATTTAGCAATGTGTTTACAATATAATTACAACGGAGCTCACATTGTTGCTGTTTTTATCCGCACTTCGGGTCAAAAAGTCCTGGTCATTCCACCGCGCTGGTCTTCTCGCTTTTGGTGGTATCCGGTACACTGCATTTTGTCTAATTCATTTATGCTGAAGGATATCCTCATGTACCAGGATCTTATTCGTAACGAACTGAACGAAGCGGCGGAAACGCTGGCTAACTTTTTAAAAGATGACGCCAATATTCACGCCATTCAGCGCGCGGCGGTCCTGTTAGCAGACAGCTTTAAAGCCGGTGGCAAGGTGCTTTCCTGTGGCAACGGCGGCTCCCATTGCGACGCCATGCACTTTGCAGAAGAACTGACCGGTCGCTACCGTGAAAACCGTCCGGGCTATCCGGCGATTGCCATTTCAGATGTCAGCCACATCACCTGTGTTGGCAACGATTTTGGCTTTAACGATATTTTCTCCCGCTACGTTGAAGCAGTAGGACGCGAAGGCGATGTGCTGCTGGGGATCTCCACCTCTGGTAACTCTGCAAACGTGATCAAAGCGATTGCGGCGGCGCGTGAGAAGGGGATGAAAGTGATCACCCTGACCGGTAAAGACGGCGGCAAAATGGCTGGCACGGCGGATATCGAAATTCGCGTTCCGCACTTTGGTTATGCCGACCGCATTCAGGAGATCCACATTAAAGTGATCCATATCCTGATCCAGTTGATTGAAAAAGAGATGGTTAAGTAAGTCTGGCGTAGGCCGGATAAGGCGTTTACGCCGCATCCGACCTGAAAATTCTTAAATCAATCTTCGCCGGGGGCCATGCGCTCCCGCTGTTGTGGAGGTTACCGATGTGTGAATTGCTCGGGATGAGCGCCAACGTCCCTACCGATATCTGCTTTAGTTTCACCGGGCTTGTGCAGCGTGGTGGTGGAACCGGGCCACATAAAGATGGCTGGGGCATCACCTTTTACGAAGGTAAAGGCTGTCGCACATTTAAAGATCCACAACCCAGCTTTAATTCCCCCATCGCCAAACTGGTCCAGGACTACCCGATAAAATCCTGTTCGGTTGTGGCTCATATTCGCCAGGCTAATCGGGGCGAGGTGGCGCTGGAAAATACTCACCCGTTTACCCGCGAGTTATGGGGACGCAACTGGACTTATGCCCATAACGGGCAACTGACGGGCTACAAATCACTGGAAACCGGCAACTTCCGCCCGGTAGGTGAAACCGATAGCGAAAAAGCCTTTTGCTGGCTGCTGCATAAATTAACGCAGCGTTACCCGCGCACGCCGGGCAACATGGCAGCAGTGTTTAAATATATCGCCTCACTGGCGGACGAACTGCGGCAGAAGGGCGTTTTCAACATGCTGCTTTCGGATGGGCGCTATGTAATGGCGTATTGCTCGACCAATCTGCACTGGATCACCCGCCGCGCGCCGTTTGGCGTGGCAACGTTGCTGGATCAGGATGTGGAAATCGACTTCAGCTCGCAGACCACACCGAATGATGTGGTCACGGTGATTGCGACACAGCCGCTGACGGGCAATGAAACCTGGCAAAAGATTATGCCAGGCGAATGGCGCTTATTTTGCCTCGGGGAGCGTGTAGTTTGATGCCAGCTGTGGTTGCACCACTTCGTGGCTCAACGGCTTGCTGACCACGTAACGACCATTGACCACAGAAACGGTCGGTGGCTTACGGGTCTGTTCAAAGTAGTCATAGCCCGGCTTCAGTTGCTCCCAGAAGTCCTTAAAGTTGGAATACTTATGACGCTGCATGTTGGCGTCGGTCATGCGAAATGGGTAAATGCTCACCTGCACACTTGACTGACCAAACACCAGCGCACCAGTAACGAACTGGAAGATCTCATCAATACCCTGATTGGTCATTGCGTAGCAGCCGATGGAAACACAATCGCCGTGGATCATCAGGTATTTCCCTTCATAACCATGCGCACGGTCATAGGCATTGGGGAAACCAATATTAATCGCTTTGTAGTAACGGCTGTCTGGTTTTAACTGATTACGCTGAACGCTATAAAACCCTTCCGGACTTTTAAAATCGCCCTGACGCTGTTTTGGTCCTAACCCGCCGGAATATTTACAGATTTTATAACTGTCGAGCAGCTGATATTGCTCGCCCATTTTGACGTAGAGATCGAGCGTACGTTCTTCCTTGAAGATCTGGATGTAGACAGGGGATCCCATCAACTGCTGCTTATACTCTTTGCTCACTGGCGTGGTAGAGCTACTGCTGCCCAGCAAACCGGCGAATGAAACGCACGGGATCAACAACATCGCAAGAATTAATGCGATTTTACGCATACTGCTTATTCCTTGATAAAACGGTTACACACGCCAGGACGGCAAAATAGATCCCAAATCGGAATAGTCTGGATTTGGAAGGCTCACATTATCACCAAAAGAGTTTTACGCAAGTCTGTCGGCGCTGGGTTTACAAATTTAGCATAAGTGGCGATTTTCAAAAGTCCGAAAAGCGCATGTAAAGCGGGTTTATTTCTTATTTCCTAAGGTTATGAAACCTCGATAGTAATATGCAAATAAGCAATTAATAATCCCGCTTCTCCTTCCTTTCCTCTAATATTCTCATCTTCATTCAGCCGGTTTATATCCTTCATGTATTTGTTCTCTCACGACAGATTGCTGCGCCTGGGCGTGTTTTCTTTGTCCCTTTTGCTTCCTTTACTTGCCAGCGCCACCACATCACATATCTCTTTCAGCTACGCCGCCCGCCAGCGGATGCAAAACCGTGCGCGTTTATTAAAACAGTACCAAACCCATCTGAAAAAACAGGCCAGCTATATTGTGGAAGGCAATGCCGAAAGCAGAAGGGCGCTACGCCAGCACAACCGGGAGCAGATAAAACAGCATCCAGAATGGTTTCCTGCGCCGCTAAAGGCGAGTGACAGACGCTGGCAGGCGCTGGCGGAAAACAACCACTTTTTAAGCAGCGATCACCTGCATAACATCACCGAAGTGGCGATTCACCGCCTGGAGCAGCAGATTGGCAAGCCTTACGTCTGGGGCGGTACGCGGCCCGATCAAGGCTTCGACTGTAGCGGGTTGGTTTTTTATGCCTACAACAAGATCCTCGATGCGAAGCTCCCGCGAACGGCCAATGAGATGTATCACTACCATCGGGCAACGATTGTGGCGAACAACGATTTGCGCCGGGGAGATTTGCTGTTTTTCCATATCCACAGCCGCGAGATAGCCGATCATATGGGCGTGTATCTGGGCGATGGGCAATTTATCGAGTCGCCACGTACCGGCGAAACCATTCGGGTAAGCCGGTTAGCCGAACCTTTCTGGCAGAACCATTTTTTGGGCGCGCGGCGGATTTTGACGGAAGAGACGATTTTGTAGGACGGATAAGGCGTTCACGCCGCATCCGGCGGTTGTACGCGGATGCCTGATGCGACGCTGGCGCGTCTTATCATGCCTACGAGTCCGCGAATATTTGCGAGCCGCTTTCCCGATATAAAACAACCTCATTGCCGACCTTTCCTTTTCTTCTTACCGTTGAGAAAAAGGAGTCGCTATGTCTGAATATCGTCGTTATTACCTCAAGGGGGGAAGCTGGTTTTTCACGGTGAATTTACGGAATCGTCGAAGCCAACTTTTGACTACCCAGTACCAGACGCTCCGTAACGCCATTATTAAAGTTAAGCGAGCCAGACCTTTTGAAATTAATGCCTGGGTCGTTTTGCCGGAGCATATGCACTGTATCTGGACATTACCTGAAAGCGATGATGATTTTTCCTCTCGCTGGCGGGAGATTAAAAAGCAATTCACCCATGCTTGTGGATTGAAAAATATCTGGCAACCACGTTTTTTGGGAGCACGCCATCCGCAATACCAAAGACTATCGCCATCATGTTGATTATATTTATATAAATCCAGTAAAACATGGCTGGGTAAAGCAAGTGAGTGATTGGCCATTCTCAACGTTCCATCGCGATGTGGCGCGAGGGTTATATCCCATTGATTGGGCGGGAGACATAACGGATTTTAGTGCCGGGGAGCGTATCATTTTATAATTGTGCGCTGGTGCCGGATGCGCTTACGCTTATCCGGCCTACGAATCGTGCCTTAACAGTAGGACGGATAAGGCGTTTACGCCGCATCCGGCGGTTATGTACCGATGCCTGATGCGACGCTGCGCGTCTTATCATGCCTACAAACCTGTGCCGGATCGGTAGGCCGGATAAGGCGTTCACGCCGCATCCGGCAGTTGTGCACCGATGCCTACATCAACGCCCCCATAATCTTCAACTCCAGCTCATCCGGCACTTCGTTATACGACAGCACATGCAGCCCCGGCGCAAACAACCTTGCATAACGCGCCAGCAAAGGACGCAACTGCGGTGGCACTAGCAGCACCGGATCTTTCCCCGCCGCTTTCATCTGCTCTTTTACCTGCGGCATCGTACTCTGGAACTGGTTGAGCATATTCGGGTCCACCGGCACGCTGTCGAGCATCACTTTCCCGCCCTGCTGCGCCTGATTCACCACATTGGTCAGCAGATTTTCCAGCTCATTATTCAGCGTATACACCGCCAGCTCCTGCTTGCGAACGAACGGATGGGTAATGCTGCGCCGCAGCGCCAGGCGTACATCGGCCGCCAGCAGAATATGATCTTTGGTCACTGTGCTACTGGCGACCAGCACGGTGGCGATGGTGACGATATCACGCAGGGAAACGCCTTCGGTCAGCAACGCCCGGTACACTTTCAGCAACTGGCTGTAATTCAGCGCCGCGCTCAAATCTTCCGCCAGACGCGGTGCCGTCGACGACAAACGGTTATGCAACTGCGTAATATCGTCATAGTTAAATAAATCAGGAATATAGCTGCGCACAATCTTGTTCACATGCGTGGCAATCACGCTGGCGCTGTCGATCACCTGATACCCCATATTCAGCGCCTTCGCTTTCTGCGCAGGCTGGATCCAGGTGACCGGCATCCCGTACGCCGGGTCGTTCCCCAGCACGCCGTCTATCTCGCCGTAGGTTTCGCTGGAGGGCAGGGCCATCAGTTTATCCGCCGGAATATCCGCTTCATCAGCCTTAATACCGTTGATGAAAATGGCGTACTGGCTGGGCTTGAGGCGGAAATTTTCCCGAATACGGATCTCCGGCAGCAGCACGCCGTTACCGTCGGATATCACCTGCCGCACGCCGCGAATACGCTGGGTGAGCGGGTTGCCCTGCGCTTTATCCACCAGCGCCACCAGCTTGTAGCCGAGGCTTAAGCTGATGGGCTCGATCAGCGGAATGGTTTCCCAACTGACCTGTTGCTCGCTGGTTTCGGTGATGGTGCGGGTCAGCGTTTCGAGGCTTTTCTCTTCCGCCTCCGCCGCCTGCGGTTGTTTGCTCATTCGCCAGCCGGTAAAACCCAGCAGGGCGCTGAACAGCAAAAACGGCAGGTGCGGCATCCCCGGCACCACCGCCAGCACAAACATAATCCCGGTGGCAGTGTAGAGTACCGACGGGCTTGCCAGCAACTGGTGGCGCACGTCATGGGCGATATCGCCGTTGTCGCTGACGCGGGTGACGATAATCGCCGCCGCGGTGGAGAGCAACAGGGAAGGGATCTGCGCCACCAGGCCGTCACCGATGGTCATCAGCACATATTGCTGGAAGGCGGCGTCGGCGCTCAGGTTGTATTTAAAGATCCCAATACAGACGCCGCCTATCAGGTTGATCGCCAGAATCATCATCCCGGCGATGGCGTCCCCGCGCACAAACTTCGATGCCCCGTCCATTGCGCCGTAGAAATCAGCCTCGCTGGCAACATCTTTACGCCGGGTTTGCGCCTGCGCCTGGTTGATCAATCCGGCGTTAAGATCGGCGTCAATCGCCATCTGTTTGCCGGGCATCGCGTCCAGAGTAAAGCGGGCAGAAACCTCGGAAATACGCTCGGCCCCTTTGGTGACGACGATAAAGTTGATTGTCAACAGCGTCAGTAAATCCGAGCGTGAAAGCATTATCGCCGCGCTGCACGGGCAGTCGATTTTTAACGGTGGTGGCTGTCGCCGTTAAATAAAATCAGCCCGTCTCATCCGCCAAAACCTGCCACCGTGGCGGTGCCGGAAGAGACGGAGAAAAAAGCGCGCGACGTCAACGAGAAAACGGCGCTGCTGAAGAAGAAATCCGCCACCGAGCTTGGCGAGCTGGCAACCAGTATCAACACCATTGCCCGTGATGCGCATATGGAAGCGAATCTGGAGATGGAGATTGTCCCGCAGGGATTGCGCGTGCTGATTAAAGATGACCAGAACCGCAATATGTTTGAACGCGGCAGCGCGAAGATTATGCCGTTCTTTAAAACGCTGCTGGTGGAGCTCGCGCCAGTGTTCGACTCGCTCGATAACAAAATTATTATTACCGGGCATACCGATGCGATGGCCTACAAAAACAATATCTACAACAACTGGAACCTTTCGGGCGATCGCGCGCTTTCGGCTCGTCGGGTGCTGGAAGAGGCCGGAATGCCGGAAGATAAAGTGATGCAGGTGAGCGCGATGGCGGACCAGATGCTGCTGGATGCCAAAAATCCGCAAAGCGCGGGCAACCGGCGCATTGAGATTATGGTGCTGACCAAAAGTGCGTCCGATACGCTGTATCAATACTTTGGTCAGCATGGGGATAAAGTGGTGCAGCCGCTGGTGCAAAAGCTGGATAAGCAGCAGGTGCTTTCGCAGCGAACGCGTTAAATGCTGAATCTTTACGCATTTCTCAAACCCTGAAATCACTGTATACTTTACCAGTGTTGAGAGGTGAGCAATGCGTAAAATCATTCATGTGGATATGGACTGCTTTTTCGCAGCGGTGGAGATGCGCGACAATCCCGCCCTGCGCGATATCCCTATTGCTATTGGCGGCAGCCGCGAACGTCGGGGGGTGATCAGCACCGCCAATTATCCCGCGCGTAAATTCGGCGTACGCAGCGCTATGCCGACAGGGATGGCGCTCAAATTATGCCCGCATCTCACCTTGCTTCCGGGGCGCTTTGACGCCTACAAAGAAGCCTCGAATCATATCCGCGAAATTTTCTCGCGTTACACTTCGCGCATTGAACCACTGTCGCTGGATGAAGCCTATCTCGACGTCACCGATAGTGTCCATTGCCATGGTTCTGCGACCCTCATCGCCCAGGAAATCCGCCAGACGATTTTCAACGAGCTGCACCTGACGGCGTCTGCGGGCGTTGCGCCAGTTAAGTTTCTCGCCAAAATCGCCTCCGACATGAATAAACCCAACGGCCAGTTTGTGATTACTCCGGCAGAAGTTCCGGCATTTTTACAAACCTTACCGCTGGCAAAAATTCCTGGCGTCGGCAAAGTCTCGGCGGCAAAACTGGAAGCGATGGGGCTGCGGACCTGCGGTGATGTACAAAAGTGTGATCTGGTGATGCTGCTTAAACGCTTTGGCAAATTTGGCCGCATTTTGTGGGAGCGTAGTCAGGGGATTGACGAGCGCGACGTTAACAGCGAACGGTTGCGAAAATCCGTCGGCGTGGAACGCACGATGGCGGAAGATATTCATCACTGGTCTGAATGTGAAGCGATTATCGAGCGGCTGTATCCGGAACTTGAACGCCGTCTGGCAAAGGTGAAACCTGATTTACTGATTGCTCGCCAGGGAGTGAAATTAAAGTTTGATGATTTTCAGCAAACCACTCAGGAGCACGTCTGGCCGCGGCTGAATAAAGCTGACTTAATCGCCACCGCGCGTAAAACCTGGGATGAACGTCGCGGCGGGCGCGGTGTGCGACTGGTGGGGCTGCATGTGACGTTGCTTGACCCGCAAATGGAAAGACAACTGGTGCTGGGATTATGAATAACATACAAATAAGAAACTATCAGCCTGGCGATTTTCAGCAACTATGCGCTATTTTCATTAGAGCGGTTACGATGACCGCCAGTCAGCATTATTCTCCACAACAAATTGCCGCCTGGGCGCAGATTGACGAATCTCGCTGGAAGGAGAAACTCGCGAAATCACAAGTGTGGGTTGCGGTCATTAATGCACAACCGGTTGGTTTTATTTCCCGCATTGAACGTCATATCGATATGTTATTTGTTGACCCTGAATACACCCGCCGCGGGGTTGCCAGCGCCTTGTTAAAACCTTTGATTAAGTCTGAATCCGAACTTACGGTGGACGCCAGCATAACCGCAAAACCCTTTTTTGAACGTTATGGTTTTCAGACAGTTAAGCAGCAGCACGTTGAATGCCGGGGAGCGTGGTTTACTAATTTTTATATGCGATATCAACAGCAATATTAAATCCAGCTTGCAATGAAAATAACGCCCGCCTAGTATGTGCGCGTTTTCTTATTCCACAAACTGCAAGGAGGTAAATCATGACAAATCCTTTATCAATGACTCTTTGCAGACCTTTCCAGGATTAATTCTTTTTTTCTTGCCCTGGATTCGTCTGCCATTTCTTGATTTTTATTCATAAATGGAATGGTACATGGGCAAATATATTCGTCCCTTATCCGATGCGGTATTTACCATCGCATCTGATGACCTGTGGATCGAGAGTTTAGCGATCCAACAATTACACACCACGGCAAATTTACCCAACATGCAGCGCGTAGTGGGGATGCCAGATTTACACCCCGGACGCGGCTACCCGATTGGCGCAGCGTTCTTCTCTGTTGGTCGTTTTTACCCGGCACTGGTCGGCAATGATATCGGCTGCGGCATGGCGCTATGGCAAACAGATATTCTCGCTCGCAAATACAACGCCGATAAGTTTGAAAAGCGATTATCAGCTTTGGATGAAGTTGCTGAAGAAAGCTGGCTGGAGGAAAACCTGCCGTCAGCATTTGCACAGCATCCGTGGCGCAGCTCGCTTGGCTCTATCGGTGGCGGTAACCACTTCGCTGAACTGCAACAAGTTGATCAAATCATCAACGCTGAGTTGTTTGCACTGGCAGGTCTGGATGCACAACATCTGCAACTGCTGGTTCATAGCGGCTCGCGTGGTTTGGGGCAGTCTATTTTACAGCGGCATATTGCCTCGTTTTCGCATCATGGTTTGCCAGAAGGCTGTGACGACGCGCTAAGGTATATTGCGGAACATGACGATGCGCTGGCGTTTGCGTGTATTAATCGCCAGATGATCGCTTTGCGCATAATGCAACAGGTGAAGGCCACCGGAAATTCGGTTCTGGATGTGGCGCATAACTTTGTTAGCGCGTGTCAAATCGGCGATCAACAGGGCTGGTTGCATCGTAAAGGTGCCTCGCCGGATGACAACGGTCTGGTGATTATTCCTGGTTCACGCGGTGATTACTCCTGGCTTGTACAGCCTGTTGCGAACGAAAAAACGCTTCACTCGCTGGCGCATGGGGCAGGGCGTAAATGGGGGCGCACCGAGTGTAAAGGGCGTCTGGCAGCGAAATACACGGCGACGCAACTCTCGCGTACTGAACTTGGCAGTCGGGTAATTTGTCGCGATAAACAACTCATCTTTGAAGAAGCGCCACAAGCCTATAAATCGGCAGAAAGCGTGGTGCAATGTCTGGTGCAGGCCGGTTTAATTATTCCTGTCGCGCGGCTGCGTCCGGTGCTAACGCTCAAAAACAGTGGAGGGAAAAAAGGATGATCTTGCTACAACTCTCCTCAGCGCAGGGGCCGGAAGAATGTTGTCTCGCAGTGAAAAAGGCGCTGGACAGGTTGATTAAAGAAGCTACCCGACAAGATGTCGCGGTAACGGTGCTGGAAACAGAAACGGGCCGCTACTCTGACACGCTGCGTTCGGCGCTGGTTTCTCTGGATGGTGACAACGCATGGGCATTAAGCGAAAGCTGGTGCGGCACTATTCAGTGGATTTGTCCGAGTCCGTATCGGCCTCATCATGGGCGCAAAAACTGGTTTCTGGGCATTGGGCGTTTTACCGCTGATGAGCAGGAGCAATCTGACGCGATCCGTTATGAGACGCTGCGTTCGTCGGGGCCGGGCGGTCAACATGTCAATAAAACCGACTCGGCGGTACGCGCCACGCATCTGGCTACCGGAATTAGCGTGAAGGTTCAGTCAGAGCGCAGCCAACATGCCAACAAACGGCTGGCGCGATTGCTGATTGCCTGGAAGCTGGAACAACAGCAACAGGAAAATAGCGCGGCGCTGAAATCACAGCGGCGAATGTTCCATCACCAGATTGAACGTGGCAACCCGCGACGAACGTTCACAGGGATGGCATTTATCGAAGGATAATGAAGGATGAAACTGCCGGAAGGCGATTAAACGCCATCCGGCAGCAAATCAAATAATTACTTCGCCGGAATTTCTTTCAGCAGTTCAGTCAGCAGTGTCCAGTAATGACCTACGCTTTCGATGTGAACTTGTTCATCCGGAGAGTGTGGACCGGTGATTGTTGGCCCGATAGAAACCATGTCCATTTCCGGATACGGTTTTTTGAACAGACCACATTCCAGACCCGCATGGATAATCTGGATGTTCGGCGTCTTGTTGAACAGACGCTGATAGGTTTCACGTACCAGATGCATCACCGGAGAATTAGCGTCCGGCTGCCAGCCAGGATATGCGCCTTTCGCTTCGGTTTTCGCGCCAGCCAGTTTACCCAGCGAATCCAGCATGCTCACCACGTAGTCTTTACCGCTGTCGATAAGAGAACGGATCAGGCAGTGAATTTCTACGTTGTTGTCGGTCATGGTCACCACACCGACGTTCAGGGAGGTTTCAACCACACCTTTGGCTACATCGGAGTTGCGGATCACACCGTTCGGGGTGGCGTTCAGCAGACGAATAAAGGTATCGCGAGATTGCGCAACCAAGGCAGCTTTATCGTTCGCAACAGGGTCCAGCAACAAGGCCAGGTTTTTCTCTTTCTCTGCCAGTTCGTTTTTCAGGATGTCCTGATAGGTATTCACCAGAGATTTCAGTGCGTCGACTTTATCAGCTGCGACAGCAATGGTCGCAAAGGCTTCACGCGGGATGGCGTTACGCAGTGTGCCGCCGTTGAAGTCGATAAGGCGCAGGTCCAGTTCTTCTGCATGACCCGCCAGGAAGCGAACCAGCAGTTTGTTCGCGTTACCCAGGCCAACGTGGATTTCGCCACCAGAGTGACCGCCTTTCAGACCTTTTAAGGTTAACTTGAAGGTTTCAAAGCCAGCTGGAACCGCTTCACGATCTAAATGCAGGTTGGAGGTGAAGTCGATACCCCCCGCGCAACCCATGTAGATTTCACCTTCTTCTTCGGAGTCGGTGTTAATCAGAATGTCAGCCTGCAACCAGTTGCTTTGTAAACCGAATGCGCCGTCCATACCGGCTTCTTCGGTCATAGTCAGCAGCACTTCCAGCGGGCCGTGAACCACGTTTTCGTCAGCCAGAACCGCCAGCGCAGACGCCATACCAATGCCGTTATCTGCACCCAGCGTGGTGCCGCGCGCTTTAACCCATTCGCCATCAATATAGGGCTGGATAGGATCTTTGGTGAAGTCGTGCACGGTGTCGTTGTTTTTTTGCGGCACCATATCGAGGTGAGCCTGCAGGACAACCGGTTTACGGTTTTCCATACCTGCGGTGGCAGGTTTACGAATCAGGATATTCCCCACTTGATCGCGTTCGACGTGGAAACCTTTTTCTTTTGCCCAACCTACAATGTATTCAGCGAGTTGCTCTTCATGATAGGACGGGTGAGGAATAGAACAGATTTTTGCAAAAATATCCCACAGCGGCTGTGGAGATAATTGAGACAGTTCAGACACGTTAAGTCTCCTTGTCGATCACCCGCAAAACAGTATTGCAGGTCACAGGGTTAGCAGAAAATGTTGTCAGCACAAGTCAGGCTTGCGAGATATGTTTGAGAATACCACTTTATCTAGCGACAGGTAGTAGCAGTGCGTAAAAAGACGCGGACTTATGTGAAATACTGGTTTTTAGTGCGCCAGATCTCTATAATCTCGCGCAACCTATTTTCCCCTCGAACACTTTTTAAGCCGTAGATAAACAGGCTGGGACACTTCACATGAGCGAAAAATACATCGTCACCTGGGACATGTTGCAGATCCATGCACGTAAACTCGCAAGCCGACTGATGCCTTCTGAACAATGGAAAGGCATTATTGCCGTAAGCCGTGGCGGTCTGGTGCCGGGTGCGTTACTGGCGCGTGAACTGGGTATTCGTCATGTCGATACCGTATGTATTTCCAGCTACGATCACGACAACCAGCGCGAACTGAAAGTACTGAAACGCGCAGAAGGCGATGGCGAAGGCTTCATCGTCATTGATGACCTGGTAGATACCGGTGGTACTGCGGTTGCGATTCGTGAAATGTATCCTAAAGCACACTTTGTGACTATCTTCGCGAAACCGGCTGGTCGTCCTCTGGTAGATGATTATGTGGTTGATATCCCACAAGATACCTGGATTGAGCAACCGTGGGATATGGGCGTTGTGTTCGTCCCGCCTATCTCTGGTCGCTAATCTTTTCAACGCCTGGCACTGCCGGGCGTTGTTCTTTTTAACGTCAGGCAGGTTACAATAGCTTCCAGTAAGTATTCCTGGAGGTTGCATCCATGACACAGGCTAACCTGAGCGAAACCCTGTTCAAACCCCGCTTTAAACATCCTGAAACCTCGACGCTAGTCCGCCGTTTTAACCACGGTGCGCAACCGTCGGTGCAGTCGGCCCTCGATGGCAAAAATATTCCTCATTGGTATCGCATGATTAACCGCCTGATGTGGATCTGGCGCGGTGTTGATCCGCGTGAAATCCTCGACGTCCAGGCGCGCATTGTGATGAGCGATGCTGAACGCACCGACAATGATTTATACGATACGGTGATTGGCTACCGTGGCGGCAACTGGATTTACGAGTGGGCCACCCAGGCGATGGTGTGGCAACAGAAAGCCTGTGCGGAAGAAGATCCGCAACTCAGCGGGCGTCACTGGCTGCACGCAGCTACGTTGTACAATATTGCCGCCTATCCGCACTTGAAGGGCGATGATCTGGCTGAACAGGTACAGGCGTTGTCAAATCGCGCGTATGAAGAAGCTGCGCAACGTCTGCCTGGAACAATGCGGCAAATGGAGTTTACCGTTCCGGGGGGCGCGCCCATCACTGGCTTTTTGCATATGCCAAAAGGTGATGGCCCATTCCCGACAGTATTAATGTGTGGTGGTCTGGATGCGATGCAAACCGACTATTACTCCCTTTATGAGCGCTATTTTGCACCGCGCGGCATTGCGATGCTGACTATTGATATGCCTTCGGTCGGTTTTTCCTCAAAATGGAAACTCACCCAGGATTCCAGCCTACTGCACCAACATGTCTTAAAGGCGTTGCCAAACGTGCCGTGGGTAGATCACACGCGCGTCGCAGCCTTTGGTTTCCGTTTTGGTGCTAACGTTGCTGTACGCCTGGCTTATCTCGAGGCATCACGTTTGAAAGCGGTGGCCTGTCTTGGCCCGGTGGTTCACACTTTGCTGAGTGATTTTAAGTGCCAGCAACAAGTGCCAGAAATGTATCTTGACGTTCTGGCAAGCCGACTGGGAATGCATGATGCTTCTGATGAAGCGTTGCGTGTTGAGCTGAATCGCTACTCATTAAAAGTGCAAGGATTGCTGGGGCGTCGTTGCCCAACGCCAATGTTATCAGGCTACTGGAAGAACGATCCGTTCAGCCCGGAAGAGGATTCACGCTTAATCACGTCGTCATCTGCTGATGGTAAATTGTTAGAGATTCCGTTTAACCCCGTGTATCGGAATTTTGACAAGGCGCTTCAGGAAATTACCAACTGGATCGAAAAGCGATTGTGTTAAAAATTTGCTAAATTTTGTCAATTTGGTAAAACAGTTGCATCACAACAGGAGATCGCAATGACGTTACCGAGTGGACACCCGAAAAGCAGATTGATCAAAAAATTTACCGCACTAGGCCCGTATATTCGTGAAGGTAAGTGCGAAGATAATCGATTCTTTTTCGATTGTCTGGCTGTATGCGTCAACGTGAAACCAGCGCCGGAAGTGCGTGAGTTCTGGGGCTGGTGGATGGAACTGGAAGCGCAGGAATCCCGTTTTACCTACAGTTACCAGTTCGGTCTGTTTGATAAAGCAGGTGACTGGACGCGTGTTCAGGTAAAAGATGCGGAAGTGGTTGAGCGACTGGAGCACACCCTGCGTGAGTTTCATGAGAAGCTGCGTGAATTGCTGACGACGCTGAATCTTAAGCTGGAACCGGCGGATGATTTTCGCGATGAGCCGGTGAAGTTAACGGCGTGAGTGAAATGTGCCGGATGCATCGCATCCGGCAATATTCATTAAAACTGATACGTCATCCCAACCGCGACAATATCATCATTGTTGATATTCAGCTTATTATCACTATCCAGTTGATTGATTTTATAATCAACAAACGCTGACATATTTTTGTTGAAATAATACGTAGCACCGACATCGATGTAATTGACCAGATCTTCATCGCCGATGCCTTCAATATCTTTCCCTTTCGATAAGACGTAACCCAGTGATGGACGCAGACCAAAGTCGAATTGATATTGTGCGACCGCTTCAAAGTTCTGAGTTTTATTGGCAAAGCCGCCAGAGATTGGCGTCATTTTGCGTGTTTCAGAATAGAAGGTTGCGAGGTAAATATTATTAGCATCGTATTTCAGGCCTGTTGCCCACGCTTCTGCACGCTTACCCGTGCCACGGCTTTGCAGGTTCTGCTCGTTGGTGCGATCGGAGTTGGTATAGGCCCCACTAATGGCGAAATCACTACCGCCGAAGTCATAGGTTAACGAGGAGCCGAAGCCATCGCCATTCTGCTTTTTCACATCGCGATTTTCGTTTTTTCCTTGATATTGCAAGGTTAAATTCAAGCCATCAATAACGCCGAAGAAGTCGGTGTTACGATAAGTCGCCAGCCCGCTGGCACGTTTGGTCATAAAGTTATCGGTCTGCGCCGAGGAGTCGCCACCAAATTCCGGGAACATATCGGTCCAGGCTTCCACGTCATACAGCGCGCCCAGGTTACGGCCATAATCGAAAGAACCCAAATCTTTATATTTCAATCCGGCAAAAGCGAGACGTGTTTTTTGCTGTGCGGTATCGCTCTCTGCTTTATTACCAGCAAACTCTGCTTCCCAACGCCCATAACCAGTCAGTTGATCGTTAATTTGTGTTTCACCTTTAAAACCAAAGCGGATATAACTCTGGTCGCCATCTTTACTGTCATTATCGCTCATATAATGCATGGCTTTAACTTTGCCATAAATATCCAGTTTATTACCGTCTTTGTTATATACTTCTGCGGCCTGTACGGATGCAGATGCCACAATGCCCATCACCACTAATGCCAGAGTGCTCTTTTTCATTTTCATTCCTGATTTTAATTAACGCGCGAATATTCTTCGGGAGAGTCCCGTTGAAAACAGGAAAGTTTTTAACGTGAAATTGTTAAAGATATATTACAGCTTAATAATATTCTTAAAATGTGCTAATTTATTAAATCTGTAATAAAAGCGTAAACAACTGCCGTTACGCTTGCTGATCCCGCGCAACAAAACGCCATGCTTTGCTCGCAGATGGTTGGCAACCGACGACAGTCCTGCTAAAACGTTCGTTTGATATCATTTTTTCCTAAAATTGAATGGCAGAGAATCATGAGTGACAGCCAGACGCTGGTGGTAAAACTCGGCACCAGTGTGCTAACAGGCGGATCGCGCCGCCTGAACCGTGCCCATATCGTTGAACTTGTTCGCCAGTGCGCGCAGTTACATGCCGCCGGGCATCGGATTGTTATTGTGACGTCGGGCGCGATTGCCGCCGGACGTGAGCACCTGGGTTACCCGGAACTGCCAGCGACTATTGCCTCAAAACAGCTGCTGGCGGCGGTAGGGCAGAGTCGATTGATTCAACTGTGGGAACAGCTGTTTTCGATTTATGGCATTCACGTCGGGCAGATGCTGCTGACCCGTGCCGATATGGAAGACCGTGAACGCTTCCTGAACGCTCGCGATACGCTGCGTGCGCTGCTCGATAACAACATCGTTCCAGTAATCAATGAGAACGATGCTGTCGCTACGGCAGAAATTAAAGTTGGTGACAACGACAACCTTTCTGCGCTGGCGGCGATTCTGGCGGGTGCCGATAAACTGCTGCTGCTGACCGATCAAAAAGGTTTGTATACCGCTGACCCGCGCAGCAATCCGCAGGCAGAACTGATTAAAGATGTTTACGGCATTGATGACGCACTGCGCGCGATTGCCGGTGACAGCGTTTCAGGTCTTGGAACCGGCGGCATGAGCACCAAATTGCAGGCCGCTGACGTGGCTTGCCGTGCGGGTATCGACACCATTATTGCCGCGGGCAGCAAGCCGGGCGTCATTGGTGATGTGATGGAAGGTATTTCCGTCGGTACGCTGTTCCATGCCCAGGCGACTCCGCTTGAAAACCGTAAACGCTGGATTTTCGGTGCGCCGCCGGCGGGTGAAATCACGGTAGATGAAGGGGCAACCGCCGCCATTCTTGAACGCGGCAGCTCCCTGTTGCCGAAAGGCATTAAGAGCGTAACCGGCAACTTCTCGCGTGGTGAAGTGATCCGCATTTGTAACCTCGAAGGTAGTGATATTGCCCACGGCGTCAGTCGCTATAATAGCGATGCATTGCGCCGCATTGCCGGACACCACTCGCAAGAAATTGATGCAATACTGGGATATGAATACGGCCCGGTAGCCGTTCACCGTGATGACATGATTACCCGTTAAGGAGCTGGCCGATGCTGGAACAAATGGGCATTGCCGCGAAGCAAGCCTCGTATAAATTAGCGCAACTCTCCAGCCGCGAAAAAAATCGCGTGCTGGAAAAAATTGCCGATGAACTGGAAGCACAGAGCGAAAGCATCCTCAACGCTAACGCCCAGGATGTTGCTGACGCGCGTGCCAATGGCCTTAGCGAAGCGATGCTTGACCGTCTGGCACTGACGCCCGCACGGCTGAAAGGCATTGCCGATGATGTGCGCCAGGTGTGTAACCTCGCCGATCCGGTGGGGCAGGTAATCGATGGTGGCGTGCTGGACAGTGGCCTGCGTCTGGAGCGTCGTCGCGTACCGTTGGGCGTGATTGGCGTGATTTATGAAGCGCGGCCGAACGTGACGGTTGATGTCGCTTCGCTGTGCCTGAAAACGGGTAACGCGGTGATCCTGCGTGGCGGCAAAGAAACCTGCCGCACTAACGCTGCAACGGTGGCGGTGATTCAGGACGCCCTGAAATCCTGCGGTTTACCGGCAGGTGCAGTACAGGCAATTGATAATCCTGACCGCGCGTTGGTCAGTGAAATGCTGCGTATGGATAAATACATCGACATGCTGATCCCGCGCGGTGGCGCTGGTTTGCATAAGCTGTGTCGCGAACAATCGACGATTCCAGTGATCACTGGTGGTATTGGCGTATGCCATATTTACGTTGATGAAAGTGCAGAGATCGCTGAAGCCCTGAAAGTCATCGTCAACGCGAAAACCCAGCGTCCGAGCACATGTAATACGGTAGAAACGTTGCTGGTGAATAAAAACATCGCCGATAGCTTCCTGCCCGCATTAAGCAAACAAATGGCGGAAAGCGGCGTGACATTACACGCAGATGCAGCTGCGCTGGCGCAGTTGCAGACAGGCCCCGCGAAGGTGGTGGCTGTTAAAGCGGAAGAGTATGACGATGAGTTTCTGTCATTAGATTTGAACGTCAAAATCGTCAGCGATCTTGACGATGCCATCGCCCATATTCGTGAACACGGCACACAACACTCCGATGCGATCCTGACCCGCGATATGCGCAACGCCCAGCGTTTTGTCAACGAAGTTGATTCGTCCGCTGTTTACGTTAACGCCTCTACGCGTTTTACCGACGGCGGCCAGTTTGGTCTGGGTGCGGAAGTCGCGGTAAGCACACAAAAACTTCACGCGCGTGGCCCAATGGGGCTGGAAGCACTGACCACTTACAAGTGGATCGGCATTGGTGATTACACCATTCGTGCGTAAATAAAAACGGGTGATGCAAAAGTAGCCATTTGATTCACAAGGCCATTGACGCATCGCCCGGTTAGTTTTAACCTTGTCCACCGTGATTCACGTTCGTGAACATGTCCTTTCAGGGCCGATATAGCTCAGTTGGTAGAGCAGCGCATTCGTAATGCGAAGGTCGTAGGTTCGACTCCTATTATCGGCACCATTTCAAACTCTTCCCAAGTCTATCTAAGTCAATTGACCCCGCACATACTACAGTTCACTGCCCGTTCCTTATCTTCCATTATCAACCGTATTTTCTTTAATGTGTTATCTGGTTACACAGGTAGTCTGCTGGTTGTTTTGGTGGCGAGATTGTTGATTATTACAGGTGTTCGAACCGGAGAGTGGAGAGCGGCGCTCTGGAGCGAATTCAACCTCGATAAAGCGATATGGGAGATCCCTGCGCAACGGATGAAAATGAGGCGGCCACATATTGTTCCGCTTTCAATTCAGGCAATTACAATACTCAAAACGCTTCAGATAATGACAGGAAATTATCCTCTAGTGTTTCCTGGTCGTAAGGATCCAAATAAGTGCATGAGTAAAGCGCCGGTGAAATAGCATGGAGCTACTGCCTGTAACTCCCGGAGCGGATACCGGGTTTTATGGTTGATACAATTCATATATCACAACTGACAGGATCATCACGTTCAATACGACGCTGATTGCGAAGTAGGTTCTGAATGGCTGTTTCTGTGTTTTATGTCGAAAGACCTGTTGACCAATAATTGCACCAACCCAGCCTCCGACAAAGCCAAACACCAGCAGAGTTGCTTCTGGCACTCTGCGCCAGCCTCTACGTGCAGCCAGCTTATCAGTACCATAAATTACCAGGGTGAGCAGGTTTACGCATGTAACCCACGCAGCAAACGGCTCCGCCAGTAACACACTGCTGGCAGCCGTTAAAAGGAGGAGCAAATAGCAAAAACGATTCAGATTCATGGCGTATTTTAGTCATACCAGGCATGCGCTTGCTATCATTTTTGTATATCTCCCTAAACGGAATGGACTCAATTTTGGGGATTATGATGTTGTGTAAGTATCCCGCATAATCGTGGCTAGTTTTTGTTGACCACTTCAATCCCTTGTATAACAGTTTCGATACGCTCTTTTATTTCCTCAAGTTGTTGCTGACGACCTTCAGGTGTTAATGTCTGATCTTCGTTAACATCCAAAACCCATCGACGAGGAAGCAATGCGCCAAAAACAATATCCATTAGCATTCCAGCGCAATTACCCGTATTTTTAACAGCAATACGCCCTTGAGCTTGCTGAATATCCAGCCATTCGATTAACAGTTCTCTTGAGCGAAGCGTTTTAGTGGCATATAAATAGTCTGAAAGCTCTGGAAAGAGAATTGATTCACGTGTCATTAATTTTAAGAGTGCTTCTCTCTCTTTAGCTTCTTCTTGACTTATATCTAATCGGAATATACGAAACAGAGTTTCATTAATGGGGAGCATCTCGTTTTCCGGTCTTGGGAGATCGAGGAACAGGGCTTTATATTCTTTAATTACTTCAGAAAAAATTTCCTTCTTATTACTGAATACCTCATAAATTGTTCTTTTTGATACTTTTGCCCGACGAGCAATTTCTGTGGTTGAGGTTTGGGCAAAACCAAGCTCAATGAAGGCACTATACGCGCCAATAACTATCGCTTTCTTACGCTCATCAAGCCCCGCACTTTTAGGTCTTCCCCGTCGCACCGGCGTCCTCACTTCGCTCTTGTTCATCAAAACATTTACTCCTGCATTCATTTTTGGTACTTGACCAGTACCAAAAATGGTATCACTATACCAACAACATAAGCAATGATCATAACATGGTGTATGAAAACAACCAGGTAACATCACTTCATAAAATACAGGTCCTTATTTATGAGTCGATTAAATAATAGTATCTGCCCCATTCGTGATCCCCAGGTTATACGTGTTCTGGAACGCATGAATAATGAACGCAAACATCCCCCGCAGGAACTGTTTCGCGAAGCTCCGGCACTTGATCCTGAAAAATTTTCCAGTTATGGCTTTTCCATAGCCCCAGAACAGGGGGAACTTATCTACTTACTGTGCCGGGCAATGAAAGCCACTCGCGTTGTGGACTTTGCAACTTCTGTAGGTATGTCAGCGCTCTATTTTGCCGCTGCGATGAAAGAGGACTGGTGATTGGTTCTGAAATGGTACGGGAAAAGGCTGAAGTCGCGTCTCGAAATCTGGCAGAGGCAGGCCTTACGTCTTTTGTTGATATTCGTGTCGGTGATGCGAGAGAAACGCTGAAAGATCTCGGTGGTCCTGTCGATTTTATTCTTATTGATGGTTTCCCTCTTGCGGATGGCCCAAGCCTCGCTCGTAAGGTTACTGAGATCGTTGCGCCGCAGTTACGAGTAGGAGGATATATATTAAATGATAACGCAGAACCAGATTTTTTATCTTATATTCGTGATCCACAGAATGGTTTTATTTCTATAACATTGCCGATAAAACGAGGTACAGAGTTAGCACTGAAGATAAGTTAAATACAAGTACGAATGATAAAGTTGAAAAAATATAGTCCTGGTATCATGCTGATATTCATTTAATTTTTATCAAAAGTAAAGAGGTCATTTATGCCGACGCGCAGAGAGTTTTTAATTAAAAGTGTTGCGGGTGCTTTAGTTGTTTCAATGCCTCGCATTGTATTCGCAAACACAAACAACAAGGCAATAAAGGCTACAGCTATTACACAAGTTTTTGGTGACGGAGTTCGACTTATTGCGATAGCTGTAGAATTTGAAAAGCCTATAAATAAGGAAGAACTTTCGTCAACAGAGTTTAGTGTAAAAAATTATCATATCAATAAAGTGTTTATCAGTCAGTCAACAGCTTTGGTTGAGGCAAAATCAGGTAAGTACGCGATTCTTGAACTGGACCACAGCAAACCACAAAATGAATGGCAAGAAACTATAACGGACCCAACAATACAAAAAGCAGTTCCCAAACAAGGGCAAGGTAAACCCTCCTGGGTTGCAGGAGAAAAACTAAACCAAACTATTAGATATAAAGATGCATCTACAACTGTGATTACACAAAATACCACGCTGGAAACTAACGCCGTTTCAAATCTGGTGGTTGATAGTTTTAGATATGGTAAATATAAAGACAATGAAAGCGGAAAAATACTAGAATATAATTTCTTTATTCCTGAAGAACAAAATAAAGCATTACCATTGGTTCTTTTTATGCATGATGCAGGGGCTACCAGTGCACAAATAACAACGACTCTGTTTCAGGGGCTAGGTGCAGTAATTTGGGCAGAACCGGAAGAACAACTGAAACGTCCCTGCTATGTTTTAGCTCCTCAGTATAATGAAATCATTGCTGATGATGACTGGCGTACATCTACATTGCTTGATACAACAATAAATCTTGTTCAGTCTTTGATGAAAGAATATAAAATAGATCCTGAACGTATTTATGTTACTGGTCAGTCAGGGGGATGTATGCTGGCCATCGCTATGAATATCAAATATCCTGACTTTTTCACAGCGAGTTACCTGGTTGCAGGAAAATGGGATGCGGAACAGGTTGCTCCAATAGCTAAAAACAAATTGTGGTTTATGGCCTCAGAAGATGATGCAGGGGCTTTTCCTAGCTTCAACGCGATTACTGAACGTCTTGAGCAGTTTGGGGGAAAAGTTTCTCGTGCAGCATGGAATGGTCAATGGGACCCTGAACAATATCGATTTGCTGCCGACACATTGTTTGAAGAACAAAGTAATATCCGTTATACCGTTTTTATAAAAGACAGTGTATTTGATGAATACTCTTCGCGAGAAGGTGCCAGCGGGCATCGTAACACATGGCGTATTGCTTACAGCATAGAACCAGTTCGTGAATGGTTATTTAACCAACACAAACAATAAAGTGTAGGCCAGACTGTCATCAGGTATCGTGTTGGCAGTCATTTTTACCGAGAGACAGAATGAAGGCGTTATTATTTGTAATTCTATTTTTTTTCTGCATCTGTATATGCAGATACTCCACCAAAAATGAATTTTGATGAAATAATAACGCGCTCTGCTCAGGGAGATGCAGAAGCGCAAGCCAGATTGGGGGAAGCATACCTGAATGGAAACTACAATCAAACGGTGAATTATACTGAGTCTTTTAAATGGTTGACGAAATCAGCAGCCAGCGGAAACCCCCGCGCGAAACTGGATTTAGGGATTTTATATCTTAATGGATATGGCGTACCGTTTGATTATGCAAAAGCCTTAAGCCTTTTTGAGCAAGCTGACCTGGCGGGAGAAATGAAAGCTGCACGTTATCTTGGGATTATTTATGAAAGAGGATTAGGCGTTCCTCAGGATTATAATAAAGCGGCGAAATATTATAAGAAAGGCGATAAAAATAATGATATTACAGCGCAGTATCGTCTGGCTAAACTTTATGAACAAGGTAATGGCGTAAAATGCGATTATCAAAAAGCGATAAACCTTTATCTTAAACATATCAGCAGAATGGATCATATCACTGCTCCCAGTTTTGTGGCTTTAGGTGATATTTATTCTTTGGGATTGGGCGTAGAGAAAAATCCACAACTGGCTAAAAAATGGTATCAAAAAGCGGTTGATGCGGCTCATACACAGCATCAGCAGGTAGCAAGCCATTAATGAGTAAGAAGATACGTTTGCAGGAAAGTTAATGCTGGCGTACTGAATACACCAGCGTTAATCAGGCATGATTATGCAGCCAGCCAGGTGTCGTTGAACCTTCAAACTCAGAGTTAACGCTTTTTCTTGCGCCTCTGAACAGCCTTAAAGCGGGGATTAGATTTGCAAATGACATATAGCCGTCCTTTTCGCTTCACAATCTGACAGTCTGGATATGTGGGATTCCCGCAGCTAACTGAACGTGCCGGAAGTGAGAGATGTTGTTGGCTATCGTTGGTGACGGCACTATTCAGTAGCCGAACTGCTGATTTATGTCACTACCCGCTGATCGGTATGAACGCATTGAGAATGTGGGTGAGCCTTGCTTTACCGGCTGATTATTTATCACGCAGCCAAAGTAACAATTTGGTAAACCAACATGCGCATTGGGTAACTAAAATGCTGACTCAATGCGCAATCTCTTTTAGTGCGGCACAAATACGGTTTCTTTAAACTTCCCTTCGAAACCGTACGAATATCCTTCCCCCCTGGCATAACTCTTACAAAGTAGGTGGAGGATACATATTTTAAATATCACCTAAGGGAATTGTTTTTAGATGTAATTAATAGTAATGGAGGAATAAATAAGCATATTCTACAACTGCAACCAAAACAACAATATTAATCAGCTTATTACTGATTTCTTGTATCTTATTCTCTTTCATTGGTATTTCCTCGCTTTAAAAAAGAGCGCACCTCATAAGCGCCTCTTATATAGATAACGAGTTTGGTCAACCAATTTTTTGAACTGTATCACAAATTTGGAAAGATGTATTACATCAATTATTACTAATCTCACACAAGTGATCCATAGTTTACGCTGAGATTGGCCCTGAGGATTACGCTGCTCTCCTTGTATGATCCCCGCATAATTGTGCTATTCACACTTAGAAATGTACCGTGTTTACAATCTGCTGAGACTGCATTTTCGTCGTAAGGACAAGCCATGGAACCGATGCTCATGATAAACAGTCCATGGCACATCATTTACTATTTACTTATAGATTTCAGCAACTCCGTGCAGTTTGTTATTCCCCGTGGTAGACAGGATTTTGAACGACGTTGCTCCTTGCTCATCAGCCTTACGAGAAAGCGCATTCGATAACTCATCAAGCGTCAAGGCATTGCTGGCTGAGATTACACCAATCTTTTCTTTGCCATCTGTATGATTAATTTCTTGCGCTGCAAATGCAACATTCACCGAAATAAAGCCCATGACTAATGTAGTAACAAGTAGTGTTTTCATAACTAATACCTAATCTAAGTTATATGTTTGAAAATGAATTAATATAGGAGAGAACGTCTCTTTCCTGATAATTGTACAGATTAAAGCTGTCATAATACTGACCGCTATATGATAAAATTGTCATATTTTAAAATTAGTTAACCTTGGTGTGCAGATTCAGGTCATTAATAATACATTCAGGTTCTTCATGCAGAGGCATATTGTCTATATCGAAAACCCCATCGTTTTTTTGAGGATTATCACTCTGCAGGTTTGCAAACAGAGGGGGCAGATCCTGCTGCGCTTCTCCTCGTTCTGCGACCAGTTCGAATGTTTTATTTTTAGCGGCGTCGTTGCTCAGGGTACTGACCAGATCCACGGGCTGATGACCCATTGCAATAGCGGTATTTACTACATGAATACCGATGCATCCTGTTGCTCCTGCAACGAGTATTTTCATGGTAAACCTCATGATAATTAATCTTTATTTTCGATACATACAGATTATCAATTATCATAATTGTCAGTAATGTGGCTAAAATAATTGTATCTATGAACGCCCTTCATGAGTGCGCATTGAAAAGTGTGGATAAGGATATGATTGCAGTGCGGATTGGACCAGAGATGCGGATGGCCGTGGTGGGGGCACCGGAGTATTTTGCCGCTAACGCCTTACCTGAAACGCCTCACGAGCTACAAAATCATCGCTGCATCAATATGCGTTTGCCAACCGCCGGTGGGCTTTACCACTGGGAGTTCGAGCGAGAAGGGAAACCACTTCGCGTCAAGGTTGAGGGGCAACTGACGTGTAGCCCATTGCCAGTAAGAATTGATGCCGCGTTATCAGGGTTTGGGATCGCTTTCCCTGAAGACATGGTTCAGAAGTATGTAAAGTCAGGCAAACTTATTCAGGTGTTGCAGGAGGGGGGCCAACTTTTCCCGGATATTACCTTTACTACCCCAGCCGCAAGCAGCATCCGCCAGCTTTTGCGCTGTTGATCGATGTACTTCGCTATTCAGAGTAACGGGTCCACATTTTGTTGTGGACCCGTTTGGGCATTAACGGCCTACGCGTGCCTGGTGCTCAGGCGAGTAACGTTCACCGACGATTTTAATTGTTTCCAGTGCCTCGGTTATCTGCTGCGTATCTTTCTGCGAAAGAACAATGTCGACAGCACCCAGGTTTTCTTCCAGCCGGTGCAGTTTAGTGGTGCCAGGGATGGGAACAATCCACGGCTTTTGTGCTAACAGCCATGCCAGTGCGATTTGTGCAGATGTTACCCCTTTCTCCGCGGCCAGTTCACCTAACAAGGTGACCAGTTTTTCATTGGCTTCAATGGCTTGTGCCGCGAAACGCGGTACGGTGCTACGGTAATCATCCTTGCCGAAAGTGGCTCCTGGCTTAATCGACCCCGTCAGGAAACCCTTACCTAGTGGGCTGAAGGGGACAAAACCAATCCCCAGTTCCTCCAGCAACGGCAGAATTTCCTGTTCAGGCTCACGCCACCACATGGAATATTCGCTTTGCAGGGCGGTGACAGGTTGTACCGCATGTGCACGACGAATGGTTTGTGCTCCCGCTTCAGACAGGCCGAAATGTTTGACCTTACCTTCTGCAATTAGGTCTTTCACCGTTCCTGCAACATCTTCAATAGGAACATCCGGATCAACACGGTGTTGATACAGAAGGTCAATAACATCTGTCTTAAGGCGGCGTAATGAACCTTCAACGGCTTCACGGATATGTTCCGGGCGGCTGTTTAAAATCTGCTGCTTATTATCATCGCCGAAGGTAAAACCGAATTTAGTGGCAATCACCACACGGTCACGAAACGGTTTTAAGGCTTCGCCGACCACTTCTTCATTCAGATACGGACCATACACTTCGGCGGTATCGAAGAAGGTGACGCCACGTTCAACCGCAGCACGAATAAGTTCGATAGCCTGACGGGTATCGGTCGCCGGGCCGTAGCCGTGGCTTAAGCCCATGCAACCGAGCCCAAGGGCGGAGACTTCGAGTCCGGATTTACCCAGATAACGTTTTTGCATTGAATGAATACCTCTTTTATCGCGGCTTAAACATCAAGTTTGCGGCCAGTCAGCCATTCCACCATTGCGGGATCGCGGTGAGAGAAGAACGCGCTGGTTGCGGTATCCAGGGCGGTAATTTGCAGCATATCTTCAGGGCTGAGTTCAAAATCGAGAATGTTGATGTTCTCTTCCATGCGTTCTTTTCGCACTGATTTTGCCAGTGAAACAATGCCTCGTTGGTAGATCCAGCGCAGAACAACCTGGCCCACGCTTTTGCCATACTTCGCGCCGATTGCCGTGAGAACAGGATGCTGGAACAGACCATTTTTCCCTTCCGCAAACGGTGCCCAGGCTTCTGGCTGAATGCCACGACTTTGCATCCACGGAACGGCCTGTAATTGCTGGTTGAAGGGGTTAACTTCAATCTGGTTTACCGCCGGAACGACGTTATTAAAGGCGATAAGGTCAGCCAGTCGGTCAGGATGGAAGTTACTGACGCCAATAGCGCGAATTTTACCGGCCTGTTGCAGCTCTTCCATGGCACGCCAGGCACCGTGGACATCACCGTAAGGCTGGTGAATCAAATACAGGTCAACGTAATCAAGTTGCAGTCGATTCAGAGAGCGTTCGAACTGGGCTTTGGCCCCTTCGTAACTGGTATCCTGCAACCAGAGTTTCGTGGTGACAAAGAGCTCGTTACGCGCAATGCCGCTTTGTTTCAGTGCGTTCCCGACTTGGGTTTCATTTTGATAGGAGGCGGCGGTGTCAATCAGTCGATAACCGGTGTTAATAGCGTCAATGACCGCTCTTTCGCATTCGGCGGCATCGGTCATCTGAAATACACCAAAGCCCAGCAGAGGCATTTCAATACCGTTGTTCAGTTTTACTTTTTGCATGGTGTTATCCTTCCGTTATCGTTCATGAGAAGCATAACGTAAAGGGAAGAGCTCGATTAGACGGCAGGATTTGTCAGGGGTTATGAACGAAATTCATAAATCTGTTTGAGTGTTGAGATGAGTCGTGCAAGTTCGATATCCCCGGAATTTACAGTCCGATGAAGGAAAATGAATATCCATAAAAAATATATTGGTTTATCCTGGCGTATATACCTACTTCGACGTATTGCCAATCGTGGCAAATTAAAGACAGGTCATTATTATTCACTCTGAATAATGAATTATTCACTCTGAATAATGAATTATTCACTGTCCGCAGAGTAAGAAATATAACTTATGGAGCTATTTAATGACTTGCACAAAAAGCTAAATTTTCACCCATAAATAAAAATATAATCCCGCGCCCAACCACCTGATGAGTGGCTACAGGCACTGGATATATTAGGTGGCGGTGTACTTTCTTACATAAAGGTATTTCCTTTTCTGCGGAAAAGGAAACCGGGAAATCCCCGGTTTTTCTGACAAGCAGACGCCATTATTTGTGTCTGCCTATGTTCGTTAATTCGTTCATCAGGAAATTATCTCAATGTCACGTTATAAAACAGGTCATAAACAACCACGATTTCGTTATTCAGTTCTGGCCCGCTGCGTGGCGTGGGCAAATATCTCTGTTCAAGTTCTTTTTCCACTCGCAGTCACCTTTACGCCAGTAATGGCGGCACGTGCGCAGAATGCGGTTCAGCCACGGTTGAGCATGGAAAATACCACGGTAACTGCTGATAATAATGTGGAGAAAAATGTCGCGTCGTTTGCCGCAAATGCCGGGACATTTTTGAGTAGTCAGCCAGATAGCGATGCGACACGTAATTTTATTACCGGGATGGCCACCACTAAAGCTACCCAGGAAATCCAGGAGTGGCTCGGGAAATATGGTACTGCGCGCGTTAAACTGAATGTCGATAAAGATTTCTCGCTGAAGGATTCTTCGCTGGAAATGCTTTATCCGATTTATGATACGCCGACAAATATGTTGTTCACTCAGGGGGCAATACATCGTACAGACGATCGTACTCAGTCAAATATTGGCTTCGGCTGGCGTCATTTTTCAGGTAATGAATGGATGGCGGGAGTGAACACCTTTATTGACCATGATTTATCCCGTAGTCATACCCGTATTGGTGTTGGTGCGGAATACTGGCGCGATTATCTGAAACTGAGCGCCAATGGTTATATCCGCGCTTCTGGCTGGAAAAAATCGCCGGATATTGAGGATTATCAGGAACGCCCGGCGAATGGTTGGGATATCCGCGCAGAGGGCTATTTACCTGCCTGGCCGCAGCTTGGCGCAAGCCTGATGTATGAACAGTATTATGGCGATGAAGTCGGGCTGTTTGGTAAAGATAAGCGCCAGAAAGACCCGCATGCTATTTCTGCCGAGGTGACCTATACGCCAGTGCCTCTTCTGACACTGAGCGCCGGGCATAAGCAGGGCAAGAGCGGTGAGAATGACACTCGCTTTGGCCTGGAAGTTAACTACCGAATTGGCGAACCTTTGGCGAAACAACTCGATACGGATAGCATTCGCGAGCGTCGGGTACTGGCAGGCAGCCGCTATGACCTGGTTGAGCGTAATAACAATATCGTTCTTGAGTATCGCAAATCTGAAGTGATCCGTATTGCTCTGCCTGAGCGCATTGAAGGTAAGGGCGGGCAGACGGTTTCCCTGGGGCTTGTGGTGAGCAAAGCAACTCACGGTCTGAAAAATGTTCAATGGGAAGCGCCATCTTTGCTGGCCGCAGGCGGAAAAATTACCGGGCAGGGCAATCAGTGGCAAGTGACGCTCCCGGCTTACCAGGCAGGCAAAAACAATTATTATGCGATTTCTGCGGTTGCCTACGATAACAAAGGCAATGCCTCAAAACGCGTGCAGACAGAGGTGGTCATTACCGGAGCAGGTATGAGTGCCGAGCGCACGGCGTTAACGCTTGACGGTCAGAGCCGTATCCAAATGCTTGCTAACGGTAGTGAGCAAAAGCCACTGGTGCTTTCTCTGCGCGATGCAGAGGGGCAGCCAGTCACGGGTATGAAAGATCAGATCAAGTCTGAGCTGACGTTCAAGCCAGCTGGAAATATTGTGACTCGTACCCTGAAGGCCACTAAATCACAGGCACAGCCAACACTGAGTGAGTTCACCGAAACTGAAGCTGGGGTGTACCAGTCTGTCTTTACTACCGGAACGCAATCAGGTGAGGCAACGATTACGGTTAGCGTTGATGGCATGAGCAAAACCGTCACTGCAGAATTGCGCGCCACGATGATGGATGTGTCGAAGTCTACTCTGAGCGTGAATGAATCTTCAGGAGACGTGGTTGCCGATGGTCAGCAATCCCACACGCTGACGCTGACTGCGGTGGATACTGATGGTAACCCGGTGACGGGAGAGGCCAGCCGCTTGCGATTTGTTCCGCAGGATAGCAGCGGTGTCACCATTGGTACCATTTCGGAGGTAAAACCAGGCGTTTACAGCGCTACGGTTTCTTCGACCCGTGCCGGAAACGTTGTTGTGCGTGCCTTTAGCGAGCAGTATCAGTTGGGCTCATTACAACAAACGCTGAAGTTTGTCGCCGGGCCGCTTGATGCAGCACATTCGACCATCGCCCTGAATCCGGATAAACCGGTGGTTGGCGGTACAGTTACGGCAATCTGGTCGGCAAAAGATGCTAATGACAACCCTGTAACTGGCCTCAATCCGGATGCACCGTCATTATCGGGCGCAGCCGCTGCAGGTTCTAAGGCCTCAGGCTGGACGGATAATGGCGACGGGACCTGGACTGCGCAGATTACTCTCGGCACTACGGCGGGGGAATTAGAGGTTATGCCGAAGCTCAATGGGCAGGACGCGGCAGCAAAGGCGGCGAAAGTAACCGTGGTAGCTGATGCGTTATCTTCGAACCAGTCGACAGTCTCTGTGGCAAAAGATCGCGTAAAAGCAGGCGAAAGCACAACCGTGACGCTTATTGCAAAAGATGCGCATGGCAACGCTATCAGTGGCCTTTCCCTGTCGGCAAGCCTGACGGGTGTTGCATCTGAAGGGGCGACTGTATCCAACTGGACCGAGCAAGGCGATGGTTCCTATGTCGCTACGCTGACCACAGGCGGAAAGACAGGTGAGCTTCTCGTCATGCCGCTATTCAACGGCCAGCCAGCAGCCACCGATGCTGCGCATTTGACTGTCGTCGCCGGGGATATGTCATCAGCGAACTCTACGCTTGTTGCGGATAATGATGCTCCGACCGTCAAAGCGACGACGGAACTCACCTTCACCGCGAAGGATGCGTACGGGAACCTTGTCACCGGGCTGAAGCCAGATGCACCGCAGTTTAGTGGTGCCGCCAGCACGGGGACTGAGCGTCCTTCAGCAGGAAACTGGGCAGAGAAAAGTAACGGGGTCTATGTGGCGACCTTAACTCTGGGCTCTGCCGCGGGTCAGTTGTCTGTGATGCCGCGAGTGAACGGCCAAAATGCCGTTGCTCAGCCACTGGTGCTGAATGTTGCAGGTGACGCATCTAAGGCTGAGATACGTGATATGACGGTGAAGGTTGATAACCAAGTGGCTAATGGACAGTCTGCTAACCAGGTAACCCTGACCGTTGTGGACAACTATGGCAACCCGTTGCAGGGACAAAATGTGACGCTGACTCTGCCGGAAGGAGTGACCAGCAAGACGGGGAATACGGTAACAACCGATGCGGCAGGTAAAGCCGACATTGAGCTGATGTCAACGGTTGCCGGGGAACACAGCATCGCGGCTTCGGTGAATGGTGCTAAGAAGACGGTTACGGTGAAATTCAAGGCGGATTTCAGTACCGGTCAGGCGACCCTGGAGGTTGATGGCGCTGATCCAAAAGTGGCAAACGACAAAGATGCCTTTACGCTGACGGCAACGGTTAAGGATCAATACGGCAACATTCTTCCTGGCGCTGTGGTCGTCTTTAATCTGCCTCGGGGCGTCAAACCGCTTGCAGACGGTAATATCATGGTGAACGCCAACGAGGAGGGTAAAGCGGTACTGAAAGTGGTTTCCGTGACTGCCGGAACGTATGAGGTCACGGCGTCGGCAGGAAATGACAAGCCTTCGGATGCGCAGACTATAACGTTTGTGGCCGATAAGGCTACCGCAACCGTCTCCGGTATTGAGGTGATTGGCAACTATGCACTGGCGGACGGCAAAGCCAAACAGACGTATAAAGTTACGGTGACTGATGCCAATAACAACCTGCTGAAAGATAGCGACGTGACGCTGACTGCCAGCCCGGCAAATTTAGTTCTGGATCCGTCTGGCACAGCGAAGACCGATGAGCAGGGGCAGGCTATTTTCACCGCCACGACCACTGTCGCAGCGAAATATACACTCACGGCGAAAGTGGAACAGGCCAACGGTCAGGTATCGACGAAAACTGCCGAATCTAAATTCGTCGCGGATGATAAAAACGCGGAGCTCGCCGCATCATCTAATGTAGATTCTCTGGTGGCGGATGGGGTACAGACCGCAACAATGACGGTTACCCTGTTCTCGGCAAAAAACCCCGTAGGAGGAACTATGTGGGTCGACATTGAGGCTCCGCAAGGGGTGACAGAGGCGGATTATGAGTTCTCGCCGTCGAAGGCCGACCATTTCTCGAGCGGGAAAATTACGCGTACATTTAGTACCAAGAAGCCGGGTCTCTATACGTTCACATTCCACGCACTGACGTATGGCGGGTACGAAATGACGCCTGTGAAGGTGACAATTAACGCCGAGGCTGCAGATACTGAAGACGCGGAGGAGAAATAAAAGCGGCGATGTAGTAAAGAATAATGGTGTTGATATGTTCAACGCCATTATTCACTGAATACCTGGCCTGATACTGATTAAACAGTAGCAGGCCAGGATAAAACTCAATAAGACATAGCGACAAACTAAACCGGACGAACGGGGATAAAAATTTCGCAAACAACATCATTGCCATCCTTTTCTACGAAATCTTCATTGTAATAAAAGCGCTCAATATCGCTGCCGTTCACTCTGGCTAACCCCCTGGCAGGCAACTCTATCAGATAGATGTTCCGCACCCAGTCAGGATAATGTTCCCAGTTTCCTTCATAACGGAAAGATGCATAAAGTCCTCGGGTCGTTGTCCACTCTTTCGGCATGTCAGCATATTCACATACCGTACCAGCAAAGGTTTCAACTGTGAGTAAATCGACCGACTTTGTTGATGGTTTAAACGTTGAGACGAAATAGATATCCGTCTTAAAATCCTTCATACACCGGGCTAAATGATGACGTCGCAATTTGACTTCTTCATCCGGTGATTTATTCGATATTTCAGTATCATACTTAAATGAATTGCCAAAAATACGTGTTTCAGGGAAATGAATTAATGTGCAATCAATTTTTGTATGTTGGCGTGCTAAAAATGGAGGGAAGATATTTTCCAGATCCCAATAATCACGGAGCCGGTATTCTCGGGGAGAGCATCCGAACAATTTTTTAAATTCGCGACTGAATGACTGCTGTGAATCAAAATGCAAAGATAGTGCAATATCAAGCATAGATTTCGCTGTGAGTCGGACAAGAATAGCTGCCCGGCAAAGTCTTCGTTTGCGAATGTATTCTCCCAGCGGCACATGCATGAAGTTTCTGAACAGGAGCTGGATATTGCGTCTACTGTAGCCAGATTTCTGTGCGATATCTTCGATTGAGATAGGGTTACCGAGATTGCACTCAATCCACTCCAGGAGCTGCTGTAGAATCTTCTGCCTGATCATCACATTCTCCATTAATTCTTCGTCATATCGCACATTTTTTGTTATGTCCAGGGCCCTAAGTGTATCAAAAACAGCAAGGCACGAGGCAAAAGCACTGATAGCGTCTGCTTCATTGTCCCCGAAAATAGAGAAATTACAGTCCCCTATTATTAATGAAATTTTTACATAAGTGATATCAAAATCCACATACTAATCTGCGGTCATGTTTTAACGTAGACTAATGATTCATACGTAATGGAGGGACTGCTAGTGGAATTTTCCGTATTAAGCAACAATCTGAAAATGCCGATGATGGGATTTGGTGTTTTTCAGGTTACCGATAAAGAAGTATGTAAACAATCAGTGTTGAATGCTATCCGAACCGGTTATCGACTCATCGACACTGCAGCGGTATATGGTAATGAAGACGCCGTCGGCGACGCTATTCGTGAAGCCATTTCGGAAGGTTTCTGTACCCGCGAGGAGTTATTTATTACGTCTAAATTGTGGGTACAGGACATGGTTGATCAGGATACGGCAAAAGCAGGTATTGAAGCGTCATTAAAAAAAATCGGGACTTGAATACTTTGATCTCTATTTATTGCACCAGGCAATGCGCGATTATTTCAGTGCATGGCGTGCACTGGAAGAGGCCTATGAAGAGGGCAAACTGAAAGCGATTGGGGTTTCCAATTTCTATCCTCATGTTCTGGCAAACTTTTGTGAAACAGTCAGAATTAAGCCAATGGTCAACCAGGTTGAGTTGCATCCCTATTTTGCCCAACCAGAAGCGCTGGCAACCATGAAGTACTACAACGTGCAGCCTGAAGCATGGGCACCATTAGGTGGGGGAAGACATAAACCATTTGAAAACAGCCTGCTTCAGGGTATTGCAAATGCCCACCAAAAATCGATTTCTCAGGTAATTCTACGCTGGAATATTCAACGGGGAGTGGTTGTTATTCCAAAATCGACTCATCAGCATCGTATTGAAGAGAACTTCGCTATCTGGGATTTTTCACTGACAGAGAAAGAAATGGCGCAAATAAGCTCACTTGATCTGGGGTATGTTGGCGAATCCGTAAAACATTTTAATCCTGAGTTTGTTCGTGGCTGTCTTGGTGTAAAAATACATAACTAATTAGACTTATCAGGATGCTACCTGACCGGCACTCTGAAAATATAACTTATAGCAGATGTTATTATATATTTTCCGAAGGCGGAAGCTCATTATAAAAGTAAAAATACACACTGAATCGCTTCAGTAAGATAAAATTACAGTTATTAATGGTTGTGAAATTATTGTTAATAATTTCATTTATACTCATTTGGGGGACTGTTCTAATAGATACCAAATGAGTATCTTTAAATAGGTATTTAAGATAAATCCAATGAAATTCAATACGTTATTGTATCGAATGCATGATTCCGTGTTGTTAGTGGCGATCATTATAAAAATGTGAGCGACGCCGAAAGAAATAAAATTAGCTATTGCATCCAGGTATCCAATGATGGATTATTGATTTGTCATACAAATCAGTTTGAATTTGTATTCTGCTACCCAATAAAAAAGCCGCCATTTTTATTGATGTCTGATAACCCGGAAGGAGTGGTTGCGATCAGGCATAAATAGAAATGAAGCAATGGAGTATTGGTTGTGAATGTAAATTTCTTTGTTACCTGTATCGGTGATGCCCTGAAATCAAGGATGGCACGCGACTCCGTGCTGCTCCTGGAAAAACTCGGCTGTCGCGTAAATTTTCCTGAGAAACAGGGATGCTGCGGTCAGCCTGCGATCAATAGTGGTTATATCAAAGAAGCGATCCCAGGAATGAAAAATCTGATCGCTGCACTTGAAGATAACGACGATCCCATTATTTCTCCCGCCGGTTCCTGCACTTACGCCGTAAAAAGTTACCCAACATATCTGGCTGACGAACCAGAATGGGCAACACGTGCAGAAAAGGTCGCCGCACGTATGCAGGATCTCACTTCTTTTATTGTCAATACATTAGGGGTAGTCGATGTAGGCGCCAGCTTGCAAGGGAGGGCGGTATATCATCCATCCTGTAGTCTGGCCCGTAAGCTGGGTGTGAAGGATGAACCACTTACGCTGCTAAAAAATGTACGTGGACTGGAGCTGTTGCCCTTTGCCGAACAGGATACTTGCTGCGGGTTTGGCGGTACGTTCTCGGTCAAAATGGCCGAAATTTCCGGCGAGATGGTGAAAGAAAAGGTTTCACACCTGATGGAGGTCTGTCCTGAGTATTTAATTGGTGCCGACATTAGTTGCTTGCTGAATATAAGTGGGCGATTACAACGGGAAGGGCAGAAAGTCAAAGTGATGCATATTGCTGAAGTGCTGATGAGCCGCTGAGGGTATAAAGATGTCGATCAAAACCAGTAATACAGAATTCAAGAAACGCATCCGTCAGCAAATTGAAGATCCGATCATGCGCAAAGCGGTGGCAAACGCGCAGCAGCGTATTGGAGCAAATCGGCAAAAATGGTCGATGAATTAGGTCACTGGGAGGAGTGGCGCGATCGTGCCAGCCAGATACGTGATCATGTTCTGAGTAATCTCGACGCTTATCTGTACCAGCTCTCCGAAAAAGTGACGCAAAACGGCGGTCACGTCTGGTTTGCAAAAACCAAAGAAGACGCTACCCGCTACATTTTACAGGTCGCCCAACGCAAAAATGCCCGGAAGGTGGTGAAATCTAAATCGATGGTGACCGAAGAGATTGGCGTCAATCATGTGTTGCAGGATGCTGGCATTCAGGTGATTGAAACCGATCTGGGTGAATACATTCTTCAGTTGGATCAAGATCCGCCATCTCATGTTGTGGTTCCGGCTATCCATAAAGATCGCCACCAGATCCGCCGGGTGCTACACGAACGTCTGGGCTATGATGGCCCGGAGACGCCTGAAGCGATGACCTTATTCATTCGTCAAAAGATCCGTGAAGATTTCCTCAGTGCCGAAATCGGTATAACCGGCTGTAATTTCGCGGTAGCAGAAACCGGTTCGGTATGCCTGGTGACCAATGAAGGCAATGCGCGAATGTGTACCACGCTACCTAAAACGCACATCGCGGTGATGGGGATGGAGCGTATTGCCCCCACGTTTGCCGAGGTTGATGTATTGATCACCATGCTGGCGCGTAGTGCCGTTGGCGCACGTTTGACGGGATACAACACCTGGCTGACAGGGCCGCGCGAAGCGGGGCATGTGGACGGGCCTGAAGAGTTTCATCTGGTTATTGTTGATAACGGGCGTTCTGAGGTGCTGGCCTCTGAATTTCGGGATGTGCTGCGCTGTATTCGCTGCGGAGCCTGTATGAATACTTGTCCGGCATATCGCCACATTGGAGGTCACGGATACGGCTCAATTTACCCAGGGCCAATCGGCGCGGTGATTTCTCCGTTACTTGGCGGCTATAAAGATTTTAAAGATTTACCTTACGCCTGCTCTTTATGCACGGCCTGTGACAGCGTGTGTCCGGTGCGTATTCCTCTGTCGAAACTGATTTTGCGTCATCGTCGGGTGATGGCTGAAAAAGGGATCACCGCAAAAGCAGAGCAACGGGCGATCAAAATGTTCGCTTATGCCAATAGCCATCCAGGATTGTGGAAAGTTGGAATGATGGCAGGCGCTCATGCGGCAAGCTGGTTTATCAGTGGTGGCAAAACACCACTCAGGATCGGTGCGATTAGCGACTGGATGGAAGCCCGCGATCTTCCTGAAGCTGACGGCGAGAGTTTCCGTAGTTGGTTTAAGAAACATCAGGCGCAGGAGAAAAAAAATGGATAATCGAAGCGAATTCTTGCAAAACGTTGCTCAGGCACTGGGCCGCCCGCTGCGACTCGAACCGCAAACGGAAGATGTGCCGCTTAACAACTATGCAAACGAGCGTCTTACTGAACTTAACCCGCAACAGCGCTGTGACGCGTTTATCCAGTTTGCCAGCGATGTTATGTTGACGCGTTGTGAACTGACCAGCGAGGCGCAGGCCGCGGATGCTGCATTACGCCTGTGTAAAGAGCTGGGAGAGCAGTCGGTGCTGATTAGCGGTGACAGGCGACTGGAAGAGCTGGGGATCCGTGAGCGTTTACAACAGGAATGCAATGCCGCCGTGTGGGATCCGCTGAAAGGTGCCGAGAATATCTCGCAGGCAGAGCAGGCTAAAGTTGGCGTAGTGTATGCTGAATATGGCTTAACAGAATCGGGAGGCGTGGTGCTTTTTTCCGCTGCTGAGCGTGGGCGCTCGTTGAGTTTGCTCCCTGAGTCCTCAATTTTTATCCTGCGTAAAAGCACCATCCTGCCACGTGTGGCGCAACTCGCAGAAAAATTGCATCAGAAAGCGCAGGCCGGTGAACGAATGCCGTCCTGCATTAACATCATTAGCGGCCCTAGTTCAACGGCGGATATTGAGCTTATCAAAGTCGTCGGGGTTCATGGCCCGGTGAAAGCGGTATACCTGATTATTGAGGATTGCTGAGAGGGAGTAGCATGAGAGTTACCTCACGTTTTTTATAGCAGGATTCGGTCCCATATCAAAACGGTAACTCTCAACCTTGCAAAGCCTACAGTCAAATCAAGTCGCGACTGAATTTTTAGCTCGCAGCAGTATTCTATTCACCACAAAATACGCAGCCGTGCTTCTCTCCAATCATAATTGATGCCTCCACCACGCGCAGGCCTTCCAGTTCGTATACGGCCCGCCGTCTCGTCGTAGTCTGTTCTGTACGCATCGCACGGGGGAAAGGCGGTTTCGGTGTAATTACGCACAAGTTCGTTGAGCTGTTTATTGACCTGACAATCGACGCACAGGGAATAGTGTGATGTTCCAGGACGTGCATAAAACTGCGCCATGTCTGCATATGGTGCGAGGATCATTGATTCGTTGTAGAAATTTATGCATATATAATATATGGTTGTAATTTCATATCTTGTAATTCCTCTTAGTCACTTGTAAATCTTATATTCTATTAATTAACGGTTTTATATGAATGAAAGCTGAATGGATTCAGTCTTATGCGCATATATATTTATTAATAAGACAATTCTTATAATTAAATACCTAATAAGAGTTATCACCTTTGTCGGTTATATATTAAATGTGTAATGCCTGCTTCTTGTTTATATTTTGAGTTGATTTGAGCTCTTAGATACATATAATGCGCATATGTTCGAGACTGGGGGCTAATGTAAGGATTAAGTTAAGATTGTTAATTTGAAATAGGTGTCCGGTAGTAAGTTAATCTATTATTACTCTCTGAACTGCATACCCAGGTATGTGGTTATCAATGTTATGCGATTTTTTTGAATTTATATATGCCATGAGCAGCAACCGGGATGGCATTTTATGCGTTGCTGTTTATGCAATCTTGGTTTTATTTGGATGTATTGCTGGAGATTGTGATGAATAAAATATATCGGCTAAAGTGGAACAGGTCCCGTAACTGTTGGAGCGTCTGCTCTGAACTGGGAAGCAAAATAAAAGGAAAAAAGTCCCGGGCTGTTTTAATTAGCGCGATAAGTTTATATTCATCTCTGGCGTTCTCTGGTGATTTTACCGTGAACCAGGATAAGACTGTTGATTACGGCAAAGATGACCAGCTCATCGATTACCGTATTACGGTGACTGATAATGCTAATCTGGTTATAAATGTAACAGATACTTCCCGTCCTCGTTTTACTCTCGCTTCTAATGGTGGGCTGGATATAACCGGAGGGAAAGTCTATATCAATGGTCAGCTTGACGTCCTGCTGAAAGGGACGGGTTTTCTAAACGTTTCAAATGCTGGTAGTGAGTTGTATGCTGATGATTTATATGACTCAAACTCCGGCTCCTGGCATGATAAAGGCTATTTCAATGTCTCCAACGGCGGCAAAATCCATGTTAAGGGCACCAGTCGTCTGACTTATACGCAGGGAAATGTCAGTGGTGAAGGCAGCCAGGTAAATTCTGAAACCTTCTTTATGGGCGTTTTCAGCAGTTACGGTGGTGATCAGTATCTGTCAGTTAATAACGGCGGTGAAGTTAATGCCAGTAAGCAAATTAGCCTGGGCTATTATAATCAAAACTCCGATACAACACTTGCCGTTTCAGAAGGTGGTAAAATTTCTGCGCCGACTATTAGTTTAAGCACCAACTCTGAGTTAGCGTTAGGTGCACAGGAAGGAAGTGCTGCGAAGGCGGCAGGGATTATTGATGCCGAAAAAATTGAGTTTGTGTGGGCTTCGACATCCGATAAGAAAATCACCTTAAACCACACGGATAAAGACGCGACTATTTCCGCGGATATTGTCAGTGGCAGCGAGGGCCTGGGCTATATCAATGCGCTCAATGGCACGACTTACTTAACCGGTGATAACTCTGCCTTTAGCGGTAAAGTCAAAATTGAGCAAAATGGCGCTTTAGGGATCACCCAAAATATAGGTACAGCAGAAATCACCAACCGCGGGAAATTACACCTGAAGGCTGATGATAGCATGACCTTTGCCAATAAGATTTCCGGCAACGGTACAATAAGTATCGACAGTGGGACGGTGGAGTTGACTGGCAATAACTATGCATTCTACGGATATATTGATGTCGCTTCCGATGCTGTAGCGGTTATTTCTGAAGATAAGAACATCGGCCGTGCAGAACTGGATGTTGATGGCAAACTGCAAATCAATGCCAATAAAGATTGGGTATTTGATAACGATCTTGAAGGTAGAGGCATTGTTGAAATAAACATGGGGAATCACGAATTCTCCTTCGATGAGTTTGCTTATACAGACTGGTTCCAGGGTTCACTGGCGTTCCAGAACACGACATTTAACCTGGAAAAGAATGCTGAGTTTCTGCAGAAAGGCGGGATCACTGCGGGTCAGGGAAGCCAGGTAACAGTGGGTAAGGGCGCTCACTCCATTAGCACTTTGGGATTCTCCGGCGGAACGGTTGATTTTGGTGCCCTGGCAGCAGGTGCACAGATGACAGAAGGGACCGTCAAAGTCAGCAAAACGCTGGATTTGCGCGGCGAGGGTGTGATTCAGGTTTCTGACAGTGACGTTGTCCGCTCAGTATCTCGTGATATTGACTCTGCGTTATCGCTCACTGAAGTCGATGATGGTAACAGCGCCATTAAGCTGGTTGATGCGCAAGGTGCGGAAGTTCTGGGCGATGCGGGCAATCTGCAATTGCAGGATAAAAATGGGCAAATCCTCTCCAGCAGCGCCCAACGTGATATTCAGCAGAATGGACAAACAGCGGCCGTCGGCACTTACGACTATCGTCTGACGAGTGGGGTAAACAATGACGGTCTGTATATCGGTTACGGCCTGACCCAGCTTGATTTACACGCTACCGACAGCGATGCCCTGGTGCTGAGCTCTAACGGTAAAAGCGAGAATGCCGCCGATCTCAGCGCAAAGATTACCGGCAGTGGTGACCTGGCATTCAGCAGCCAGAAAGGTCAGACCGTATCGCTTTCTAACAAAGACAACGACTATACCGGTATTACCGATCTGCGCAGCGGGACGCTCTTGTTGAATAACGATAACGTGTTGGGTAATACCCAGGAACTGCGTCTGGCGGCGGAGACTGAACTGGATATGAATGGTCACAGCCAGACCGTGGGTACGCTCAATGGCGGCGCCGATTCGCTGCTGAACTTAAACGGCGGCAGTCTGACGCTTGCCAACGGGGGGACTTCAGCAGGTTCGTTAACGGGGAACGGAGAGCTGAATATTCAGAGCGGCACGCTGGACGTCGCGGGCGATAACAGCAACCTGACGGCTAATATGAATATTGCCAGCTCGGCTAAAGTGCTGGTAAGTCATGCACAGGGATTGGGGGGCGCAAACGTTGAGAACAACGGTACCCTGGTGTTGAATAATAGCGCTGAAAAAAGAGCGGCTGTGCCTGTGAATTACACCCTGGGCGGCAATCTGACCAACAACGGTACGCTGATGACCGGAGAGTCTGGACAGCAAGCGGGCAACGCGTTAGTGGTGAAGGGGAACTACCATAGTGATAACGGCCGACTGGTGATGAATACGGCACTGAATGGCGATGATTCAGTGACGGATAAACTGGTTGTTGAGGGCGATACCAGCGGCACGACCTCCGTTACGGTGAATAACGCTGGTGGTACAGGTGCTAAAACGCTTAACGGCATTGAACTTATCCATGTTGATGGTAAGTCTGAGGGGGAATTTGTTCAGGCGGGACGTATCGTTGCGGGCGCATATGACTACACTCTCGCGCGTGGTAAGGGGGCAAACAGCGGAAACTGGTATCTGACCAGTGGTGGTGATTCAGCTGAACCGCAACCGGAGCCAGAGCCGATGCCGAACCCGGAGCCAAACCCGAATCCGGAGCCAACCCCGAATCCAGAGCCGAACCCTAACCCGACACCTACGCCGGGTCCGGATCTGAATGTGGATAATGACCTGCGACCGGAGGCGGGTAGCTACATCGCGAACCTTGCAGCAGCGAATACCATGTTCACCACGCGTCTGCATGAGCGTCTGGGTAATACGGACTATACCGACATGGTGACGGGTGAGCAGAAACAAACCGCTATGTGGATGCGCCATGAAGGTGGTCATAATAAATGGCGCGATGGCAGCGGCCAGCTGAAAACCCAAAGCAATCGCTATGTTCTGCAACTGGGAGGCGATATCGCGCAGTGGAGCCAAAACGGCAGCGACCGCTGGCATGTTGGGGTCATGGCGGGATATGGCAACAGCGACAGCAAAACCATTTCCTCGCGAACCGGTTATCGTGCAAAAGCGAGTGTGAACGGATATAGCACCGGCCTGTATGCCACCTGGTATGCCGATGACGAATCGCATAATGGCGCGTATCTCGACAGTTGGGCGCAGTACAGCTGGTTTGATAACACAGTGAAAGGGGATGACTTACAAAGTGAATCCTATAAATCAAAAGGATTTACCGCTTCACTGGAAGCTGGATACAAACACAAATTAGCTGAATTTAATGGCAGCCAGGGAACGCGTAATGAATGGTATGTTCAGCCACAAGCACAGGTTACCTGGATGGGAGTCAAAGCCGATAAGCACCGCGAAAGCAACGGAACCCTCGTTCATAGCAACGGTGATGGCAACATTCAGACTCGACTTGGTGTAAAAACCTGGCTGAAGAGTCATCATAAAATGGACGACGGTAAATCCCGCGAGTTCCAGCCGTTTGTAGAAGTGAACTGGTTGCATAACAGTAAGGATTTCAGCACCAGCATGGATGGCGTGTCAGTCACTCAGGATGGAGCCCGAAATATTGCCGAGATAAAGACGGGTGTTGAAGGACAGCTAAATGCCAACCTGAATGTCTGGGGAAATGTGGGCGTTCAGGTTGCTGATAAGGGATATAATGACACCTCTGCAATGGTTGGCGTTAAGTGGCAATTCTGATCTGAATAATAAGTAAAAGGAGAGAGCCGAATGGGTGCTAATTCGGCTCTCTGTGTCATTTTCTTGCAGCCAGCTTTTCCTGCCAGAGTGAAGACAAGCAGATTAAGCTGGCGCACAAGATTTAATCAAGGTGTGTTAAATGGCTTCGCATGATTTGAGTGTTTTTTTGGAAGAGTTCGGCGCAACGGTGAATTTGACGTTGCCTGGTATTGTGTCCGAAAAAGAACGGCTTTTACTCAAGCTGCTAATGGAGGGGATGTCGGTTACAGAAATCTCACAGTACAGAAATCGCAGTGCAAAGACAATTTCACATCAAAAGAAGCAGTTGTATGAGAAATTAGGCATCCAGAGTGATATTACCTTCTGGCGGGATATCTTTTTTCAGTATCACCCGCAGGTAACCACTGCTACGGGAAATAAAAATAAAATTTATCTTCCTGACAACCGTTGTCACCATATTGTCACACCTGAAGCCATCAGTCTGGCGCTGGAAAACCATGAATTCAAACCGTGGATCCAACCGGTATTTTGTGCTCAGACAGGGGTACTGACAGGTTGTGAAGTGCTTGTTCGCTGGGAACATCCGCAAACGGGAATCATCCCGCCGGATCAATTTATTCCTCTGGCGGAGTCATCTGGTCTTATCGTCATAATGACCCGCCAGTTGATGAAACAGACTGCGGATATTCTGATGCCGGTAAAACATTTGCTGCCGGACAACTTCCATATTGGTATCAACGTCTCGGCGGGCTGTTTTTTGGCTGCGGGATTTGAAAAAGAGTGTCTGAACCTGGTTAAGAAATTAGGTAACGATAAAATCAAACTGGTTCTTGAGCTGACGGAACGTAACCCCATTCCGGTAACGCCAGAAGCCAGAGCGATATTTGATAGCCTTCATCAGCACAATATTACCTTTGCGCTGGATGACTTTGGTACGGGTTATGCGACCTATCGTTACTTGCAGGCGTTCCCGGTCGATTTTATTAAGATCGATAAGTCATTTGTGCAAATGGCGAGCGTGGACGAAATCTCCGGTCATATTGTCGACAATATTGTCGAACTGGCGCGTAAGCCTGGTCTGAGTATCGTCGCGGAAGGGGTAGAAACCCAGGAGCAGGCGGATTTAATGATCGGTAAAGGCGTTCACTTTTTGCAGGGCTATTTGTACTCCCCGCCAGTTCCGGGTAATAAATTTATCTCTGAATGGGTAATGAAAGCAGGTGGTTGATGTAAACCGCTATTCACAGCGCATCGGGAGGTTGGCAGCGATTAATTCTCCCGATGCAGTAAATCCTGATAGATCCCCGTTAATATGCCATTTGGCGCAAATTGTTTTTTAATCCACTGCGTCACCTGACCCGTAGCAGAATGCTGAGTCGCCAGTAACATGCGCGAATCCTGGCGCGGATTATGGATTTGTCGGGTAACCAGCAGGGATTGCGTCATCGCCTCACGGACCATGTAATCCGGCAAAAAACCAATCCCTTCACCTAAAATCTGGCACTGACATTTGGTATTGAAATCTGGCACCAGAATTGACTCCTGCCCGTGCAGCAACCAGCCCACTTTTTTATTAATCGTATGCGCGGTGTCCTCCACCATGATATTAGGATAGAGACGCAGTTGGCTTTCGGCGATGGGTTCCGGCACAAAGGCTAACGGGTGATCCGGGGCGATGGCAAAAGCCCAGCGAATCGCGCCAATCTCCGTGTAATCAATGCCGCCACCGTCCAGCAGCGTGTCGGGCGCGCCGATGGCGATATTTGCCTGATTATTAATAATTGCATCCCAGACGCCGTTATATACTTCGGTCGTCACGGTAATCTGGCAGGTAGGAAACTGCTTTTTCAGCACCTGTAATAAGCGTGCGGTGTGCTTGGGCGTATAAAGCAGCTGATTAATACAAATGCGCACACGCGCTTCTATGCCCTGCGAAATAGTATCGATACTGCGTTTAATGGCGTGAAAATCATTCAGCAGGTCGGTAGCTTTGCGGAAAAAATAACGCCCGGACTCGGTTAACTCAATGCTGCGGGTGTTGCGAGTGAACAGCACCACATCCAGCCCCGTCTCCATACGCTTGATGGTGTAGCTAATGGCGGAAGTGGTTAAACCCAACTCTTCTGCCGCTTTACTGAAGCTGCCAAAACGCGCAGCGGTAGTAAATGCCAACAGGTTTTCTTCGGTAAAAATTGAGTTCATTAAACCATTCCCGCCATTATCTACTATGAATTTCTCCAGCTATGACTGTAGAGGTATCGGTTAAAGATAGATAATCATTTTTGAATAACTTTTAATACCCGTCGCGTTTAGTCGTCGCTTCGCTTAATTTTTGTCCACCATATTCTGAAATTATCCCCACGCAGTTACCCGCCAGAAAACCCAGTAATGTCACCGTCCAGTTCATCCCGCTGGCAAAAAACAGCGTCATGCCGAGAAAGCCACCGGGAATAAATGACAGTAACCAGAAACGCCCTTGCCAGACCACCACCGCCGAGAAGGGTACGGTAGTAATTACGCTCGCCCAGAACGCGGACAGTCCACTTACAGAGGCCAGCCAACCAGCAGCCAGCGCGGCGAAAAAACGCCCACACCATCCCGGAATAATTAACCGCCAGACTTCTGATAAACCCCGATTTACCGCCGCCTGCGGCATAAAAACTGCAAAAGGCGACGAAGCCAATGGTTCCTAATAATTCCCATCCCTGAGAGAGCCCGACATGTGAAGACACTAACTGCCAAAGCCCTGCACAAATACCGACGGTGACACCCGTTGCCGTGAGTCCGTTCATCTTGTTCCCCTCTGGTTAGACATGGACGAAAGCTACTCTTACATGTGCAGACTATAGAGAAATAAAACCTGATTGAGTGAAAGGGTATCGGGTCAAAGAAACAAATATTGCACTACCGCACACTACGAAAAGATTGTTGAACATCATTCAACAAAAAGGCGAAATACGGCGAATTAAATTTAAGCGGGTTCTTTTATCAGATTATCGTTGCTATTCTCAATTCATCGAAAACAGCCACAAAAACCAGGGGAATGTGAATGACTATAAAAAATCTACCTGCCGACTATTTATTGGCTGCACAACAGGGCGATATCGATAAAGTAAAAACCTGTCTTGCGCTGGGTGTCGATATTAATACCTGCGATCGCCAGGGGAAAACGGCAATTACGCTGGCAAGTTTATATCAGCAATATGCTTGCGTTCAGGCATTAATTGATGCCGGAGCGGATATTAATAAACAAGACCTGACATGTTTAAATCCTTTTTTAATGAGTTGCCTGAACGGTGATTTAACGCTGCTACGAATTATTTTACCGGCTAAACCAGACCTTAATTGCGTCACCCGTTTCGGTGGTGTCGGCCTGACGCCTGCCTGTGAAAAAGGCCATTTAAGTATTGTAAAAGAGCTTTTGGCACATACGGAGATTAACGTTAACCAGACCAACCATGTTGGCTGGACGCCGCTACTGGAAGCGATTGTGCTTAACGATGGCGGGATTAAACAGCAGGCGATTGTCCAGCTATTGCTGGAACACGGGGCCAGCCCGCATCTGACCGATAAATATGGCAAAACGCCACTGGAACTGGCGCGGGAACGGGGTTTTGAAGAGATTGCGCAGTTGCTGATTGCCGCAGGCGCATAAACCAGGAGGCTTGCTATCAACACACCAGAAAGACGGTGTGTGTGGGCGCTAACTGCGGATGCGGATTTTCTGGCGCAGCGGGGGAAAGGACAGGTTGAACAGGTCTTTGCCAGAGCGGTAAATATCGCACTCCCGGCCCGCCAGCAGTTGCTGACGCTGCTTTGTGAAGAGTACGACAATGCGCCAAACAGTTGTCGGTTGGCACTCACTCACTTTGATGATCTGTTCCGGCATGGTGATAAGGTTCAGTTTGACGATCAAGGCATTACGGTTGGTCAACATCTTCATATAGAGATGAGTCGTTGTCGGCGTTGGCTGTCCCCAACCTTGCAAATGACCGCTCTGAATTTTCACCTTATCGCCTGGCAACAGTGGCACGACATTATTCATCAGCACCTGGGGGAAAATGAAACCCTGTTTAATTATCGCGGCGATAATCCGTTTTATCAGGCTTTAAATAAAGAACTACATATTAAACGACAAGCAGTTATTCAGGCCGTAAACGAAAAACAAAATATCGCCGCAGCGGTCGCCAGTATGATGGGCTTAGGGATTGGCCTTACGCCATCAGCTGACGATTATTTAACAGGACTGGCGCTTATTTTATTTATATCCGGGCATCCGGCGGAAAAATACAAAGAGGAATTTTATCGCGGCCTGCAACGCGGCAGAAAAAATACCACGTTATTAAGTGCTATTACGCTGGAGGCCGCATTACAACAACGCTGCCGGGAAAATATTCATCGTTTTATTCACAATATTATTTATGACATCCCTGGGAACGCAACTCAGGCAATAGAAAAAATTAAACATATTGGCTCCAGTTCCGGCTGCGACATGCTGTATGGCATGGCCGATGGTTGTGCGCTGAGCCAAACCTACGGAGGGAATTATGTCAGTTAAAATAGTCATTAAACCGAATACCTATTTTGATTCTGTCTCGCTGATGTCTATCTCCACGCGTGCAAATAAACTCGACGGCGTCGAGCAGGCATTTGTGGCGATGGCGACCGAAATGAACAAAGGTGTGCTGAAAAATTTAGGATTGCTGACGCCGGAGCTGGAACAGGCGAAAAACGGCGACCTGATGATTGTCATCAACGGCAAAGCGGGCGCGGACAACGAGCAGTTGCTGGTGGAGATTGAAGAGTTGTTCAACACCAAAGCGCAAAGCGGCTCGCACGAGGCACGTTACGCCACGATTGCCAGCGCCAAAAAGCATATCCCGGAAAGTAACCTGGCAGTGATTTCGGTCAACGGCCTGTTTGCTGCGCGCGAAGCGCGTCAGGCGCTGCAAAACGACCTTAACGTGATGCTGTTTTCCGATAATGTCTCGGTTGAAGATGAACTGGCGCTCAAGCAGCTGGCCCACGAAAAAGGGCTGCTGATGATGGGGCCAGACTGCGGCACGGCGATTATTAACGGCGCGGCGCTCTGTTTTGGTAACGCCGTGCGTCGTGGCAACATCGGTATTGTTGGCGCATCTGGCACCGGCAGCCAGGAACTGAGCGTCCGTATCCATGAATTTGGCGGCGGCGTTTCGCAACTGATTGGCACCGGCGGGCGCGACCTGAGCGAGAAAATCGGCGGCCTGATGATGCTCGACGCTATCGGGATGCTGGAAAACGATCCGCAAACTGAAATCATTGTGCTTATCTCCAAACCGCCCGCGCCTGCGGTGGCCCGCAAAGTGCTGGAACGCGCACGCGCCTGCCGCAAGCCGGTGGTGGTCTGCTTCCTCGGTCGTGGCGAAACGCCAGTGGATGAGCAGGGGCTACAGTTTGCTCGCGGCACCAAAGAAGCGGCGCTGAAAGCGGTAATGCTCTCCGGCGTGAAACAAGAACATCTCGACCTGCATACCCTGAACCAGCCGTTGATTGCTGACGTGCGCGCTCGCCTGAAGCCGCAACAGAAATACATTCGTGGCCTGTTCTGCGGCGGTACGCTGTGCGACGAAACCATGTTCGCGGTGATGGAAAAACATGGCGATGTCTACAGCAACATTCAGCCCGATCCTGAATTCCGCCTGAAAGATATCAACCGCAGCATCAAACACACCTTCCTCGACTTTGGCGATGACGACTTCACCAACGGCAAGCCGCACCCGATGATTGACCCGACCAACCGTATCAGCCGCTTGATCGAAGAAGCGCGCGATCCAGAAGTGGCGGTGATCGTGATGGATTTTGTGCTCGGATTTGGATCGCATGAAGATCCGGTCGGCTCCACCATCGAGGCGATCAAAGAAGCGAAAGCGATCGCCGCTGCCGAAGGACGCGAGTTGATCATTCTCGCCTATGTGCTGGGTACCGATCTCGATACGCCATCGTTAGAACAACAAAGCCAGATGCTGCTTGATGCCGGAGTGATTCTGGCGAGCAGCAGCACCAATACCGGATTGCTGGCGCGTGAATTTATCTGCAAAGGGGAGGAAGCCTGATGAGCCAGTCACTGTTTAGCCAACCGTTGAACGTTATTAACGTCGGCATCGCCATGTTTAGCGATGACCTGAAAAAGCAGCATGTAGAAGTGACCCAACTTGACTGGACGCCGCCGGGGCAGGGCAATATGCAGGTGGTACAGGCGCTGGATAACATTGCCGATTCGCCGCTGGCAGACAAAATCGCCGCCGCTAACCAGCAGGCGCTGGAGCGCATTATCCAGTCGCATCCGGTGCTGATTGGTTTTGATCAGGCGATTAACGTGGTGCCGGGCATGACGGCGAAAACCATTCTTCACGCCGGGCCGCCCACCACCTGGGAAAAAATGTGCGGCGCGATGAAAGGCGCGGTCACCGGGGCGCTGGTGTTCGAAGGGCTGGCGAAAGATCTCGATGAGGCGGCTGAACTGGCGGCCTCCGGGGAGATCACCTTCTCGCCGTGCCACGAGCACGACTGCGTGGGATCGATGGCGGGCGTTACCTCTGCCTCGATGTTTATGCACATCGTGAAAAACAAAACCTACGGCAACATCGCTTACACCAATATGAGCGAGCAGATGGCGAAGATATTGCGTATGGGCGCTAACGACCAGAGCGTGATTGACCGCCTGAACTGGATGCGCGATGTGCAGGGGCCAATGCTGCGCGACGCGATGAAAATTATCGGCGAGATCGATCTGCGCTTAATGCTGGCGCAGGCGCTGCATATGGGCGATGAATGCCATAACCGCAATAACGCCGGGACGACGCTGCTGATTCAGGCGCTGACGCCGGGGATTATTCAGGCAGGTTATTCCGTCGAGCAACAGCGCGAAGTGTTTGAGTTTGTCGCCAGCAGCGACTACTTCTCCGGCCCGACGTGGATGGCGATGTGTAAAGCGGCGATGGATGCGGCGCACGGCATCGAATACAGCACCGTGGTCACCACCATGGCGCGTAACGGCGTCGAGTTTGGCCTGCGGGTCAGCGGATTACCGGGGCAATGGTTTACCGGCCCGGCGCAGCAGGTCATCGGCCCGATGTTTGCCGGTTATAAGCCGGAAGATTCGGGGCTGGATATCGGCGATAGCGCCATCACCGAAACCTACGGTATTGGCGGATTTGCTATGGCGACCGCGCCCGCTATCGTCGCGCTGGTGGGCGGCACGGTGGAAGAAGCTATTGATTTCTCCCGTCAGATGCGCGAAATCACCCTTGGCGAAAACCCCAACGTCACCATTCCGCTGCTCGGTTTTATGGGCGTGCCGTCGGCAATCGACATCACCCGCGTGGGCAGCAGCGGCATTCTGCCGGTGATCAACACCGCCATCGCCCATAAAGATGCGGGCGTCGGCATGATTGGTGCGGGTATTGTGCATCCACCATTCGCCTGCTTCGAGAAAGCCATTCTTGGCTGGTGCGAACGTTACGGCGTCTGACTTACATGTTTATGCCGGATGCGGCGTGAACGCCTTATCCGGCCTATGAATGGCCCGAGAATTGTAGGCCTGATAAGCGTAGCGCATCAGGCATTTGTCACCATTGCCGGATGCGACGTGAACGCCTTATCCAGCCTACGGATGGCGCAAGAATCTGTAGGCCTGATAAGCGTAGCGCATCAGGCATTTGTCACCACTGCCGGATGCGGCGTGAACGCCTTATCCGGCCTACGAAGTGGCCNGNGAATGATTNTGNCGCTGATAAGCGTAGCCGCATCAGGCATTGTCAGCCA
>NZ_PDIG01000008.1:0-20180 GCF_004745185.1 Escherichia sp. E2661 | reverse complement strand
CTTATCCGGCCTACGGATGGCGCAAGAATCTGTAGGACTGATAAGCGTAGCGCATCAGGCATTTGTCACGATTGCCGGATGCGGCGTGAACGCCTTATCCGGCCTACGAGTGGCGCAAGAATTTGTAGGCCTGATAAGCGTAGCGCATCAGGCAGTCTGGCGTTGGTCATAACCTCATCACCCTCTGTAGCGGACATAACAACATGAAAGAACTTGTGGTCGTTGCCATTGGTGGCAACAGCATTATTAAAGATAACGCCAGCCAGTCGATTGAGCATCAGGCGGAGGCGGTGAAAGCCGTCGCTGATACGGTGCTGGAAATGCTGGCTTCCGATTACGACATTGTGCTGACCCACGGCAACGGGCCGCAGGTCGGGCTGGATTTACGCCGTGCGGAGATTGCCCACGAGCGCGAAGGGTTGCCCTTAACGCCGCTGGCGAACTGTGTGGCGGATACGCAAGGCGGCATTGGCTATCTGATCCAACAGGCGTTGAACAACCGACTGGCGCGTCACGGCGAGAAAAAAGCCGTCACTGTGGTGACTCAGGTGGAAGTGGATAAAAACGATCCGGGGTTTGCCCATCCTACCAAACCCATCGGCGCATTCTTCAGTGAAAGCCAGCGTGACGAATTACAAAAGGCAAACCCTGACTGGCGTTTTGTTGAAGATGCCGGACGGGGCTATCGCCGCGTGGTCGCCTCGCCGGAACCGAAACGTATTGTCGAAGCACCTGCCATTAAGGCACTGATCCAACAAGGCTTTGTGGTCATCGGCGCGGGCGGCGGCGGAATTCCGGTGGTGCGCAGCGGAGCGGGGGATTACCAAAGCGTGGATGCGGTTATCGACAAAGATCTCTCTACCGCACTACTGGCTCGCGAAATTCACGCCGACATTCTGGTGATCACCACCGGCGTCGAAAAAGTCTGTGTCCACTTTGGCAAACCCGAGCAGCAGGCGCTGGATCGGGTGGATATTGCCACCATGACCCGCTATATGCAGGAAGGACATTTCCCGCCCGGCAGCATGTTGCCAAAAATCATCGCCAGCCTGACGTTCCTGGAACAGGGCGGCAAAGAAGTGATTATCACCACGCCGGAATGCCTGCCTGCGGCGCTGCGCGGGGAAACGGGCACCCATATTATTAAAACGTAAGGACGTAAGATGAAAGAAAGCAATAGCCGTCGTGAGTTTTTGAGCCAGAGCAGTAAGATGGTCACCGCCGCCGCGCTGTTCGGTACCTCTGTGCCGCTCGCCCATGCGGCGGTAGCTGGCACCCTAAACTGCGAAGCGAACAACACCATGAAAATCACGGACCCGCATTACTATCTCGACAACGTGCTGCTGGAAACTGGATTTGACTACGAAAATGGCGTGGCGGTGCAGACCCGCACGGCGCGCCAGACCGTGGAGATTCAGGACGGCAAAATTGTCGCCCTGCGCGAGAATAAGCAGCATCCGGACGCCACGCTGCCGCACTATGACGCTGGCGGTAAGCTGATGCTGCCTACCACCCGCGACATGCATATTCATCTCGACAAAACCTTTTACGGCGGGCCGTGGCGCTCGCTCAATCGTCCGGCAGGCACCACCATCCAGGACATGATCAAACTCGAGCAGAAAATGCTACCGGAGCTGCAACCGTACACTCAGGAACGAGCGGAAAAACTGATCGATTTATTGCAGTCGAAAGGCACTACCATTGCCCGCAGCCACTGCAATATCGAACCGGTTTCCGGCCTGAAAAATCTGCAAAATTTGCAGGCGGTGCTGGCGCGACGTCAGGCGGGCTTCGAGTGTGAAATTGTCGCCTTCCCGCAGCACGGTTTGCTGCTGTCAAAATCGGAACCCTTAATGCGCGAAGCGATGCAGGCGGGGGCGCATTACGTCGGCGGGCTGGACCCGACCAGTGTTGATGGCGCGATGGAAAAATCCCTCGACACCATGTTCCAGATTGCGCTGGACTACGACAAAGGCGTCGATATTCACCTGCACGAAACCACTCCGGCGGGCGTGGCAGCCATCAATTATATGGTTGAAACGGTGGAGAAAACGCCACAGCTGAAAGGCAAACTGACCATCAGTCACGCCTTTGCGCTGGCAACGCTCAACGAGCAACAGGTTGATGAACTGGCGAACCGGATGGTGGCGCAGCAAATTTCTATCGCCTCGACGGTGCCGATTGGCACGTTGCATATGCCGCTCAAACAGCTCCACGACAAAGGTGTAAAAGTGATGACTGGCACCGACAGCGTTATCGACCACTGGTCGCCTTACGGCCTGGGCGACATGTTGGAAAAAGCCAACCTGTACGCGCAGCTCTATATTCGCCCTAATGAACAGAACCTCTCCCGTTCGCTGTTTTTAGCCACTGGCGATGTATTGCCGCTCAACGAAAAAGGCGAGCGTGTATGGCCAAAAGCGCAGGATGACGCCAGCTTTGTGCTGGTGGACGCCTCCTGTTCTGCCGAGGCGGTGGCGCGTATCTCGCCGAGAACGGCGACGTTCCATAAAGGACAGCTGGTGTGGGGGAGTGTGGCAGGTTGATACGCATTTGATGTGTTTGCAACGGTGAAAGTAAGAGATTTAAAGCCCCAGGGAGTGGGGCTATTTGAATATGAGTGTGTCGGCAGTGGTTTGCTCATGAATCATCCTGAACTTTATAATCTCCAGGCATAATTTTTAGGGGATTATTTGAGAGAAATACACAAAAAAAGAGTGTTAACAAAGATATTTATCAAGCCATAAATGTGACCTGCTTCGGATAAAAAAGATTAAGCGTAGAAAAACCAATGATACTCTTGCTGATTATTATCAAGAGTAATTATGATGTGATTTATTTTTCCATGATTGCGTAAATATTCCCATGTCCATAGAAGAAAATATCTCACAAAAATATCCTCATGCTTCCTGTTGTACTTTTGGCGATTCAGCAGCGTTGGCCGATCACCTCGCAACGTTGATTGCGACTGGTGTTAAAACTGCTTCCTGTGGTTCGCTGGCGGGATGTATTGAGGACAACGCGTTTCCGATGATTGGTGAGTATAAGATTGTGCAAAATAGCGCTGGCGAGCCTGTTTGTGTTATCAGAATTATTGGCCTGCATTTACTGCGCTTTTCTGATGTCACTGAAGAGTTTGCCCGTAAGGAAGGCGAAGGTGATCTCAGTCTTAAATATTGGCGTAATGAACACCGTCGTTTTTTCGAGGCGGAAGGAAGTTATTCGCCAGAAATGGACGTTATCTTCGAAGAGTATGCCCTTATTGACGTTGTGTAGATAATTAATTTATCTGCGCCCAAAAACCAACATAAATATCGCCAGTTATATTTATTTTGCGTTTTTACGCATGGCAAAAAACACCTCTATTGGCCCAGTGGGGAACGTTGCTGCTCTGTTTGATTCAGGTACGCGGTATGTTGGGGCTGGATCGGGCGGCTTAAATATTGGCTATATTCAATGGACGCGTTTTGCCGCGATGACATATCAGGCATCGCCAAACACACATAGCTAACCAGGAGTAAACGCAATGAAGATCAAAGCTATTGGTGCATATTCCGCTAAACAACCGCTGGAACCGATGAACATCACCCGACGTGAACCGGGAGCGCATGATGTCAAAATCGAAATCGCTTATTGTGGTGTCTGCCATTCCGATATCCACCAGGTCCGTTCGGAGTGGGCGGGGACGGTTTATCCCTGTGTGCCTGGCCATGAAATTGTGGGTCGCGTGGTGGCCGTTGGTGATCAGGTGGAAAAACATGCGCCAGGCGATCTGGTAGGCGTCGGCTGTATTGTCGACAGTTGTAAACACTGCGAAGAGTGTGAAGACGGGCTGGAAAACTATTGTGACCACATGACAGGGACCTATAACGCGCCGACGCCAGACGAGCCGGGCCATACTCTGGGCGGTTATTCGCAGCAAATTGTTGTTCATGAGCGTTACGTTTTGCGTATTCGCCACCCGCAAGAGCAGCTTGCCGCCGTTGCGCCGTTGCTGTGTGCAGGCATTACGACCTATTCACCGCTGCGCCACTGGCAGGCCGGGCCAGGTAAAAAAGTGGGCGTGGTCGGCATTGGCGGTCTGGGGCATATGGGAATCAAACTGGCCCACGCGATGGGAGCGCATGTGGTGGCGTTTACCACTTCTGAATCAAAACGCGAAGCGGCAAAAGCCCTGGGGGCTGATGAAGTCGTTAACTCGCGTAATGCCGATGAAATGGCGGCCCACGTGAAGAGTTTCGATTTCATTTTAAATACAGTTGCTGCGCCGCATAATCTCGATGATTTTACGATTTTGCTGAAACGCGATGGCACCATGACGCTGGTTGGCGCTCCCGCAACGCCGCATAAGTCGCCGGAGGTTTTCAACCTGATCATGAAACGCCGCTCAATTGCTGGCTCGATGATTGGCGGCATTCCAGAAACTCAGGAGATGCTCGATTTTTGCGCCGAACATGGCATCGTTGCTGATATAGAGATGATTCGGGCCGATCAAATTAACGAAGCCTATGAGCGAATGTTGCGCGGCGATGTGAAATATCGCTTTGTGATTGATAATGGCACGCTAACGGACTGAAAAATTAAATAATAGCGCATAGTGCTGCATATAACGTCGCTCTCCGGCACTAAGAGAGCGACAACATTCAGGGCAGGGGCAAGAGTTCGCAGCCTGTGTAAAGTGCTCAGCCGACATAAATTCAGTGTTGCTTACTAAATGATCAACAAAGATATTTTGTGAATGTATGAGTTGACATTCATATGAAAAAAATCATAATTCCGTCATGTTCGCGTAGGGCAGTTTCTGTATCTTATGCATCGCACCAGGGCCTGACAGGAAATATGCTGTAAGGTTCGTATCAAAAAACCGCCATTAGCTCATCAGGAAGAGCAGACGACAACCAGGATTGTTGTATGGTACGGGGTTCGAGGCCTCGATGGCGGTCCAATTTCTCAATTGGGTTGGTTACAATTATCAGCTCACCGATGTGTCACTCCTTCATAAATCAGCCGTAGCGCAAAGACACCAATAATCGCACCAATAACCCGACTGGCAACGCGCTGCATACGCCCGTATGCACGACGCACGGCGGGTAAAGAAAACGCCTGACTAAGAAATACACGCCAGATAATAGATGCGAGCACAATTCCCGCCCAGGCCATAAACCGCGCCCAGGTCGGCGTTTCTGCGCTTAACGTCACTGAGAAGATACTGATAAAAAATAAAACTGTTTGTGGATTAGAGAGATCGGTAATGAGTCCACGGCGGAAAAATACATACCAGGGAGCATTAAGCGGCTGCTGTAATGCGCTCATCTGTGGTGTTGATTGTCGGCGCATACTGTTCCAGGCAAACCATAAAAGATAAGCGCCGCCGACGATTTTAATGAGTGAGAATATCTCTTCACACTGGGTAATGAGCGTCGCCATCCCAAACAATCCCAACCCGGAATAGATGGCATCGCCAAGCGCCACGCCAAGCCCGGTGAGTACACCTGCACGACGGCCTGAGGCCAGGCTGGTTTGTACCACGACAAAAAGATTTGCCCCCGGATTAAAAAAGGTGATGACGAACAGTCCGACGGTCAGGTAAACGGCGTGCAAAGGGTCCATAGTGATTTCACCCATAAATAAGCTGAATTAACTTCATCATATTTATAGTAAAAATGACTGAATGCGAGCGCGATCACAAAGACCGTGGATCTCAAAAGAGTGCCACCTGTACGTGACAGGTGGCAAAGTGGCATTAAAAGAGATATTTCATGCCCAGCATTCCCTGGGTATCACTGTAACCATTGTCGCCCAACTGCTGGGCGACGTTACCCCACAGTTGCAGACGCGGAGTAAGCTGACCTTCCACCCCGACTTTTAACTCGCCTGCGTTACGCGCGCCGATGATCTCATCGCTGATGCCATCCATCTTCATGCTGTAATTGCGGGAGTTATAAATCCAGTTGGCTTCCACGAAAGGCTGGAAAGAACGCTCTTTATGATCATCAATAGCATGATGACCCTGCAGATATGCTTTCACCCCCAGACGTGTTTGCAGGTTGCCTTCGGTGCTGTCCTCAACCAGCGTGCCATTGTCTTCCGTATGGTTGTCTGCCTTCACATCCATCCATGTCAGTTGCATTTTGGGCTGCAGCCAGTAGCTGGTGCGGGCATCTGCGCTTTCACCAAGACGGAAGGTATAACCCGCTTCAATGGCGGCGGTGATGCCGTCAGAGTGATACTTTTCACTGGGCAGATACTCGCCGGAGACGGTGTTATCAAACCAGTTATAGAGCAACCAGCTGTCAACGTAAGTCCCTGTTTTGTCTGCTTCATTAGCGTACCAGGTGCCATACACGCCCACGCTGTAGCCGTCGATTTGCCCACGTGAGTTGTACCCGGTCAGGCTGGAGTGCGTGTGACTCTTGCTGTTGGCATAGCCAGCCATCAGCCCGAGATGCCAGCGATCGAGTGCGTTACTGCTCCATTGCGCAAGATCGCCGCCAAGTTGCAGAACATAACGGTTGCTCTGAGTGCTCAATTCATCCGAGCGATCTTTAAAACGATTATGTCCGCCAATGTTACGCATCCACAAGCTGGTCACTTTCTGCTCGCCGGTTAGCAGGTCGGTGTATTGTGTTTCCCCCAGACGGTCATGCAGCCGGGTATTAAACAGCGTATTTGCCGCCTGAATATTGGCCACATAGCTACCAATTTCCGGGCGATACAGATGTTTTCGTTCTGGTTGTGGAACAGATGGCGTAACAGGCGGCTCCGGTGTCACAGGCGGTTCTGGTGTTACTGGCGGTTCTGGTGTTACTGGTGGCTCAGGATCGGGTTCCGGGATGACGGGGAGTACCGGAGGGGTATACGGTCCTGCGGGAATTTCACTGGTTAAAAACCAGTTCTGGTTGTCGCTTTTTACTACGTTGTAATCATAAGGACCGGCAACAATACGACCTTCTTTACTGAAAACGCCCTCTGACAGGCCGTCAACCTCGACAATTTTTATCCCTTCCAGAGTATCCGCGCCCAGACCGCCCGCATTGTTGACCATGACGCGGGTACTACCGGAAGTATCACCTTTTACGATGAGTTTATCCGTTACGGAATTATCATCGCCTAATACAGTATGCATGACTAACAGGCCATCATTGGCAGTATAGTTGCCGTTAATGGTCAGCGTGGTCGGCGTGAACGCGTGACCCTGTTCATACGAAGACAACGTTGCTGTTCCAGCCAGCGCCAGAGTATTTAATGTTTGCGAATAAGTGTTTAAATCGAGATGGCCTTCACTGTCGACAATATAATCGGATTTTGGGCTGAAGGTATTTTCTTTACCTGCGCGTAGGCTGCCTTTGGTTATATAGGTATCACCAGCATAGTTATTCGAGCCGGATAATGTGGTTGTCCCGGAACCTACCTGGTTAACCTGGCCGTTCCCCTGGATAGGTGATGCCAGCAGAAAATCGGTACTGGAGTGATTAAAGTTTACTATCGAAGAGGAAGAAGCATCTGCGGCTCCCAAATGAATAAATGGCGTATTAATCGAACCAGCAGCCTGTTCAGCCTCACCTTGCGCACCACCAATATTTAAAACGCCTGTGGCGCCAGGTGCGAGAGTAACCCAGATAAACGAATTGGCATTGATTGTTGCACCATTATTAACGGTAAGGATACCGGTAGTATTAAAAGCAACATCTGGACTGAATCCACCAAGATAAACATATTTAGCATTCAATGTTGAATTTTTACCATCAACCAGAACCTCGCCATAACTATCACGATTTTTTGATGCACTATTGCCTGGATAAGAATATCCAATAGCTACCTGAGCTGAGGTAGTGAGTGTACCGCCATTCGTAATACGTAAATTGCCAATTCCCTGATCGCCAACAAGAGCAATGTTAGAGGAAACCGATGAGTTTTCCCCATCAATAACCATCAACCCTTTGGCATCACCATAATACTCACCAATCCTTAGTTCCTGCAGGCCACTTATCTTACTGCCTTCTAACACATATACCGTGCCGGAACCTTCATTTGTACCCAAATACAAGTTGGATGTAGAACTATTAAACTGCCAGTTGGTATGGTTGGATAAAGTGAGGGTACCTTCAGAGTTATTACCTACGGTAGCACTGGCAGTAATAAATGAAAGATTATCAATAAGTAATGAGCCATTAGAGTCTTTACCTACAGTCAAAGAAGTAAAATTATCCCATCCGGGATCGTAACCTTCAGAGGCAATGATTTTTACCTCTTCGCCATTATTAATGATAACAACGCTATCTACATCTGTGGGTGGGGTTACGGCCAGGGATATGGGTGTAAATAATATCGTTGAAATGGCTATGGACAGGGTTGATAAAGCATGTTTTCTTAACTTCATATCACTCACTTTCATCCTTAAAAATTAAACGACGAGATGCTTTCTATTGCACGGGTTTTCTTCCTGAAACCTTGTAAGGCGTAACCATGCAAGTTGCTAAACAATAGTATCTGTAATATTGTCTGTAACAAATTTATTTAAGTACTGGTTTTTTTATTGCATCGATAGATTTTTTAGGTTTGTAAGTGATATTAATGTGGTTTTTTTATGTTGTTTAGAAAAAACACATCTAATAATCCTAAAGTTTATGCAAGTGAAATAAAGAAAAGGTATGGAAATCACATTAATAGATGGTTGGTGGCTTTTTTGTTCAGAAAAATAATGCGGCTTATGTGAATTTCATATTGGATTTTAGCGGACGCAGGAATTTGGGATTTTTATGAAAATTAATTTAAGGAACACCAGCGATAATTGTCATGAGCGTTATTAAACAACAGGAGAGATGTGGCTATTGTTGAGAAAAATACAAATATATTCCCTTTTTCTGTAGATTTTTCCTAACAAAGACCGTGGATCTAAAAAGAGAGCCACCTGTACGTGACAGGTGGCAAAGTGGCATTAAAAGAGATATTTCATGCCCAACATTCCCTGGGTATCACTGTAACCGTTGTCACCCAACTGCTGGGCGACGTTGCCCCACAGTTGCAGACGTGGAGTAATCTGACCTTCCACCCCCGCTTTTAACTCGCCAGTGTTACGCGCGCCGATGATCTCATCGCTGATGCCATCCATCTTCACGCTGTAATTGCGGGAGTTATAAATCCAGTTGGCTTCCACGAAAGGCTGGAAAGAACGCTCTTTATGATCATCAATAGCATGATGACCCTGCAGATACGCTTTCCACCCCCAGACGTGTTTGCAGGTTGCCTTCGGTGCTGTCCTCAACCAGCGTGCCATTGTCTTCCGTATGGTTGTCTGCCTTCACGTCCATCCATGTCAGTTGCATTTTGGGCTGCAGCCAGTAGCTGGTGCGCGTATCTGCGCTTTCACCAAGACGGAAGGTATAACCCGCTTCAATGGCGGCGGTGATGCCGTCAGAGTGATATTTCTCACTCGGCAGGTACTCGCCAGAGACGGTGTTATCAAACCAGTTATAGAGCAACCAGCTGTCAACATAAGTTCCGGTTTTGTCTGCTTCGTTAGCGTACCAGGTGCCATACACGCCCACACTGTAGCCGTCGATTTGCCCACGTGAGTTGTACCCGGTCAGGCTGGAATGCGTGTGACTCTTGCTGTTGGCATAGCCAGCCATCAGGCCGAGATGCCAGCGATCGAGTGCGTTACTGCTCCATTGCGCAAGGTCACCACCCAGTTGCAGAACATAACGGTTGCTCTGGGTACTCAGTTCATCCGAACGATCTTTAAAGCGATTATGTCCGCCAATGTTACGCATCCACAGACTGGTCACTTTCTGTTCGCCAGTGAGCAGGTCGGTGTATTGTGTTTCCCCCAGACGGTCATGCAGTCGGGTATTAAACAGCGTATTTGCCGCCTGAATATTGGCCAGATAGCTACCAATTTCCGGGCGATACAGATGTTTTCGTTCTGGTTGTGGAACAGATGGCGTAACAGGCGGCTCCGGTGTCACAGGTGGTTCTGGTGTTACAGGGGGCTCAGGTGTTACAGGTGGCTCAGGATCGGGGTCCGGGATGACGGGTAGTACCGGAGTATACGGTCCTGCGGGAATTTCACTGGTTAAAAACCAGTTCTGGTTGTCGCTTTTTACCACGTTGTAGTCATAGGGACCGGCAACAATACGCCCCTCTTTACTGAAAACGCCCTCTGACAGGCCATCAACCTCGACAATTTTTATTCCTTCCAGAGTAGCCGCGCCCAGACCGCCCGCATTGTTGACCATGACGCGGGTACTACCGGAAGTATCACCTTTTACGATGAGCTTATCCGTTACGGAATTATCATCGCCTAATACAGTATGCATGACTAACAGGCCATCATTGGCAGTATAGTTACCGTTAATGGTCAGTGTGGTCGGTGTGAACTCGTGGCCATTTTCATACGAAGACAACGTTACTGTTCCAGCCAGCGCCAGAGTATTTAATGTTTGCGAATAAGTGTTTAAATCGAGATGGCCTTCACTGTCGACAATATAATCGGAGTTTGGGCTGAAAGTATCAACCGTGCCAGCGCGCAGACTTCCGTTGCTAATATAAGTATTACCGGTATAGATATTCGCGCCGGATAATGTGGTTGTCCCGGAACCTACCTGGTTAACCTGGCCTTTACCGTCTATGTACGAGGTCAGAACAAAATCAGCGTTGGTGTGATTAAAGTTTAATATTGAAGTGGTTGACGCATTTGTCCCCCCTAAATAAATTCGGGGAGTATTAATTGAACCAGCAGGTTGCGCAGACTCACCTTGCGCACCTCCAATATTTAATATTCCTGTTCCGTTAGAGGAGACACCAACCCAGATATATGAATTCGCATTGATTACACCATCGTTGCTGACAGTGAGAACTCCGGTAGTATCAGAAGTAGAAGATGTGTTATATCCGCCAATAAGTATATTTGGGGCATTCACTGTTGAATTTTTATCGGCAACCTGAACTTCTCCATAACTACTCTGGTTAGCTGACAGAGGAGAATGGGCGTCAACATACCCAATATTCAGTTGAGTCAGGGAAGTGAGTGTACCGCCGTTAGTAACAGATACTTTCCCTGTTCCCTGATCGCCAACAATAGCAATGTTAGAGGTGACTGATGAGCTTTCCCCATCAATAACCAACGTCCCCCTGGCGTCACCATAAAACTCACCAACTCTTATTGATTGCAGGCCACTTATCTTACTACCTTCTAACACGTATAACGTACCGGAGCCTTCGTTAGTGCCTAAAAAAATATTGGAGGTAGTGGTGTCGAACTGCCAGTTGGTATGGTTTGTTAAAGTGACGGAGCCTTCAGCATTATTACCAATGCTGGCTGCTGAAGTGGTAAGTGAAAGATTATCAATGAGTAATGAACCATTAGAGTCTTCACCTACTTTCAATGAGTTAAAATGCTCCCATCCGGGATCGTAGCCTTCTGACGCAATGAGTTTTATCTCTTCATTATTATTAATGACAACATTACTATCTGAATTTGTAGGTGGGGTGATAGCCAAGGATACTGGCGTAAATAATATGGTAGAAATGGCTATCGCCCGTGTCGATAAGCTTTTTTTTGCTGGTTTCATATCACTCACTTTTATCCTTAAAAATTAAATAGCGAGATGCTTTTTATTGCACTGTTTTTCTTCCTGAAGCCTTGTAAGGTACAAACATGCAAGTTACCAAATAAGAATATCTGTAATATTAGATGTAATAAATTTATTAAAGTGTTAGTTGTTCATTGCATTGATTGGTTTTAGTGGTTTGTAAGTGGAGTTAATGCGGTTTTTTTATGTCGTTTAGAAAAAATACATCTAATAATCCTAAGCTGTATGTTGGTGAAATAAAGAAAAAGTATGGAAATCACATTAATATATGGTTGGTGGTTTTTTGTTAAGAAAAGTAATGCGGCTCATGTGAATTTTATATTGGATTTTAGCGAAAGAGGGAATTTGAGATTTTTATGAAAATTAATTTAAGGAGAACCTGCGATAATGGTAGTGAGCGTTATTAAACAACTGGGGGAATGTGGCTATCGTTGAGAAAAATACAAATATATTCTCTTTTCCTATAGATTTTTCCTAACCGCTGAACTACTTATTAATCAACCCTGATGATGACTGTTAGCTTCAGGGCATTGGCCAATCACACATTATGGAGTTCATCGATGAAAACTGGAACTAAGCTCTTAGTTGGTGCGTTAGCTTTTGTTGTCACAAATGTCTATGCCGCTGAATTGATGACCAAAGCGGAATTTGAAAAAGTTGAATCGCAATATGAAAAAATAGGTGATATTTCAACCAGTAATGAAATGTCGACCGCAGATGCAAAAGAAGATCTGATCAAAAAAGCGGATGAAAAAGGTGCGGATGTGTTGGTTCTGACCTCCGGTCAGACTGACAATAAGATCCACGGCACGGCAGATCTTTATAAGAAGAAGTAATTCTGAAGCTCATGTAAACAAGCCCGATGCGCACGTCTATCGGTGAACGCAATATATTGAAATTCATGTTTTTGTCGGCCGGATAAGGCGTTAACGCTGCATCCGGCAATTTAATTTTTTAGCCGCCGCCAGAACGTCGTCCGGCTGATGCCTAAATAATTCGCTGCTGCTGTTTTATCACCATTAAATTTGTCCAGTGCCTGTCGTGGTGTCAGCAAGGGTGGGGCGATGACGTTACCTGATTTTTGTGTCAGCTCTGGCAATAATTGCTGCAAAAACTGCGGCGTTAAATCCGGCGTCGGTTCCACACTTAAAAACAGCGCCAGCCGCTCCATCATATTACGCAGTTCACGAATATTGCCCGGCCAGTCGTAGTGCACCAGCACGGTTTCGCTTGCCTGTAATCCCTGGCGTAATGCGGCAGAAAACGGGGCGGAGAGCGCTGCCAGAGACACTTTCAAAAAGCTTTCCGCCAGCGGCAGAATATCCGCCACCCGCTCGCGCAGTGGTGGCAATTGCAGACGCAAAATACTCAGCCGATAAAACAGGTCACGGCGAAACTGCCCTTGCCGCATATCTTCTTCCAGATTGCAGTGAGTGGCGCTAATAACCCGTACATCCACCGGAACAGGCTGATGCCCGCCGACGCGGGTGACCTCTTTTTCTTCCAGCACTCGTAACAGGCGAGTCTGCAATGGCAGCGGCATTTCGCCTATCTCGTCAAGAAACAGCGTGCCGCCGTGGGCGATTTCAAACAGCCCGGCGCGTCCTCCGCGTCGCGAGCCGGTAAACGCCCCTTCCTCATAGCCAAACAGCTCCGCTTCCAGCAGCGATTCGGCAATCGCCCCGCAGTTGACGGCAACAAACGGATGCGACTTTTTGCCCTGTCGCGCATCGTGGCGGGCAAAATATTCCCGATGAATCGCCTGGGCCGCCAGCTCTTTGCCCGTTCCCGTTTCCCCCTCAATCAACACCGCTGCACTGGAGCGGGCATACAGCAAAATAGTCTGCCGTACCTGTTCCATCTGTGGTGATTGACCGAGCATATCGCCCAGCACGTAACGAGTACGCAGGGCGTTACGGGTGGCATCGTGAGTGTTATGGCGTAACGACATGCGCGTCATATCCAGCGCATCGCTGAACGCCTGGCGCACGGTGGCGGCGGAATAGATAAAAATTCCGGTCATTCCGGCTTCTTCTGCCAGATCGGTAATCAGCCCTGCGCCGACCACCGCTTCGGTGCCGTTAGCTTTTAGCTCGTTAATCTGCCCGCGTGCGTCTTCTTCGGTAATGTAGCTACGTTGGTCGAGGCGCAAATTAAAGGTTTTTTGAAACGCCACCAGCGCCGGAATAGTTTCCTGATAAGTGACAACGCCGATAGAAGAGGTGAGCTTTCCGGCTTTTGCCAGTGCCTGTAACACATCGTAGCCGCTCGGTTTAATCAAAATAACTGGCACTGACAGGCGGCTTTTCAGGTACGCGCCGTTAGAGCCAGCAGCGATGATGGCGTCGCAGCGTTCGTTTGCCAGTTTCTTGCGGATGTAGGTCACCGCTTTTTCAAAGCCAAGCTGAATAGGGGTAATGTTCGCCAGGTGATCAAACTCGAGGCTGATATCGCGAAACAGCTCGAACAGGCGCGTCACCGATACCGTCCAGATAACCGGTTTGTCGTCATTCAGCCGTGGTGGATGTGCCATAGCGCACCGCAAAGTTAAGAAACCGAATATTGGGTTTAGTCTTGTTTCATAATTGTTGCAATGAAACGCGGTGAAACAGTGTCTGAAACGTTAACTGAAACGCATATTTGCGGATTACTTCATGACTTTATTGCTAACAAATTGAAATTAAAGATTTAATTTTATTCAGGCAATTGTGGCACACCCCTTGCTTTGTGTTTATCAACGAAAATAACAAGTTGATAACAAAGGATGGGCTATGTCTCTACACTCCCCAGGTAAAGCGTTTCGCGCTGCACTAAGCAAAGAAACCCCGTTGCAAATTGTCGGTACCATCAACGCTAATCATGCGCTGTTGGCGCAGCGTGCCGGATATCAGGCGATTTATCTTTCCGGCGGTGGCGTGGCGGCAGGTTCGCTGGGGCTGCCCGATCTCGGTATTTCTACCCTTGATGATGTGCTGACCGATATTCGTCGTATCACCGACGTTTGTTCGCTGCCGTTGCTGGTGGATGCAGACATCGGTTTTGGTTCTTCGGCTTTTAACGTGGCGCGTACGGTGAAATCGATGATTAAAGCCGGTGCGGCAGGATTGCATATTGAAGATCAGGTTGGTGCGAAACGCTGCGGCCATCGCCCGAATAAAGCGATCGTCTCGAAAGAGGAGATGGTGGATCGGATCCGCGCGGCGGTGGATGCGAAAACAGATCCTGATTTTGTGATCATGGCGCGCACCGATGCGCTGGCGGTAGAGGGGCTGGATGCGGCGATTGAGCGCGCGCAAGCCTACGTTGAAGCCGGTGCCGAGATGCTGTTCCCGGAAGCGATTACCGAACTTACCATGTACCGCCAGTTTGCCGATGCGGTGCAGGTGCCAATCCTCGCCAACATTACCGAATTTGGTGCCACGCCGCTGTTTACCATCGACGAATTACGCAGCGCCCATGTCGCAATGGCGCTGTACCCGCTTTCAGCGTTCCGCGCCATGAACCGCGCCGCTGAGCATGTCTACAACGTCCTGCGTCAGGAAGGCACGCAGAAAAGCGTCATCGACACCATGCAGACCCGCAACGAGCTGTACGAAAGCATCAACTACTACCAGTACGAAGAGAAGCTCGACGACCTGTTTGCCCGTAACCAGGCGAAATAAAAAACGCCCGTTGGTTGTATTCGACAACCGATGCCTGATGCGCCGCTGACGCGACTTATCAGCCTACGGGGCGTGCTGAACTGTAGGTCGGATAAGACGCATGGCGTCGCATCCGACAACAGATGCCTGATGCGCCGCTGACGCGGCTTATCAGGCCTACGAGGTGAACTGAACTGTAGGTCGGATAAGACGCATGGCGTCGCATCCGACAACAATCTCGACCCTACAAATGATAACAATGACGAGGACAACATGAGCGACACAACGATCCTGCAAAACAGTACCCATGTCATTAAACCGAAAAAATCGGTAGCACTTTCTGGCGTTCCGGCGGGCAATACGGCGCTCTGCACCGTGGGTAAAAGTGGCAATGACTTGCATTACCGTGGTTACGATATTCTTGATCTGGCGGAACATTGCGAATTTGAAGAAGTGGCGCATCTGCTGATCCACGGCAAACTGCCGACCCGTGACGAACTCGCCGCTTACAAAACAAAACTGAAAGCCCTGCGCGGTTTACCGGCTAACGTGCGTACCGTGCTGGAAGCCTTACCGGCGGCGTCGCACCCGATGGATGTCATGCGCACCGGCGTTTCCGCGCTCGGTTGCACGCTGCCAGAAAAAGAGGGGCACACCGTCTCTGGCGCGCGGGATATTGCCGACAAACTGCTGGCGTCGCTTAGCTCGATTCTTCTCTACTGGTATCACTACAGCCACAACGGCGAACGCATCCAGCCGGAAACCGATGACGATTCCATCGGCGGTCACTTCCTGCATCTACTGCACGGCGAAAAGCCGTCGCAAAGCTGGGAAAAGGCGATGCATATTTCGCTGGTGCTGTATGCCGAACATGAGTTTAACGCCTCCACCTTTACCAGCCGGGTGATTGCGGGCACTGGCTCTGATATGTACTCAGCCATTATTGGCGCGATTGGCGCATTGCGCGGGCCGAAACACGGCGGGGCGAATGAAGTGTCGCTGGAGATCCAGCAACGCTATGAAACGCCGGATGAAGCCGAAGCAGATATCCGCAAGCGGGTGGAAAACAAAGAAGTGGTCATTGGTTTTGGTCATCCGGTTTATACCATCGCCGACCCGCGTCATCAGGTGATCAAACGCGTGGCGAAGCAGCTCTCGCAGGAAGGCGGCTCGCTGAAGATGTACAACATCGCCGATCGCCTGGAAACGGTGATGTGGGAAACGAAAAAGATGTTTCCCAATCTCGACTGGTTCTCCGCTGTTTCCTACAACATGATGGGCGTTCCCACCGAGATGTTCACCCCACTGTTTGTTATCGCCCGCGTCACTGGCTGGGCGGCGCACATTATTGAACAACGTCAGGACAACAAAATTATCCGTCCTTCCGCCAATTATGTTGGACCGGAAGACCGCCAGTTTGTCGCGCTGGATAAGCGCCAGTAAACCTCTACGAATAACAATAAGGAAACGTACCCAATGTCAGCTCAAATCAACAACATCCGCCCGGAATTTGATCGTGAAATCGTTGATATCGTCGATTACGTGATGAACTACGAAATCAGCTCCAGAGTAGCCTACGACACCGCCCATTACTGCCTGCTCGACACGCTCGGCTGCGGTCTGGAAGCTCTCGAATACCCGGCCTGTAAAAAACTGTTGGGGCCAATTGTCCCCGGCACCGTCGTACCCAACGGCGTGCGCGTCCCCGGAACTCAGTTCCAGCTCGACCCCGTCCAGGCGGCATTTAACATCGGCGCGATGATCCGCTGGCTCGATTTCAACGATACCTGGCTGGCGGCGGAGTGGGGCCATCCTTCCGACAACCTCGGTGGCATTCTGGCAACGGCGGACTGGCTTTCGCGCAATGCGGTCGCCAGCGGCAAAGCGCCGTTGACCATGAAACAGGTGCTGACCGGAATGATCAAAGCTCATGAAATTCAGGGCTGCATCGCGCTGGAAAACTCCTTTAACCGCGTCGGCCTCGACCACGTTCTGTTAGTGAAAGTGGCTTCCACCGCCGTGGTCGCCGAAATGCTCGGCCTGACCCGCGAGGAAATTCTCAACGCTGTTTCGCTGGCGTGGGTGGACGGTCAGTCGCTGCGCACCTATCGCCATGCGCCGAACACCGGCACGCGTAAATCCTGGGCGGCGGGCGATGCCACTTCCCGCGCGGTACGTCTGGCACTGATGGCGAAAACGGGCGAAATGGGTTACCCGTCAGCCCTGACTGCGCCTGTGTGGGGCTTCTACGACGTCTCCTTCAAAGGTGAATCGTTCCGCTTCCAGCGTCCGTACGGTTCTTACGTGATGGAAAATGTGCTGTTCAAAATCTCCTTCCCGGCGGAGTTCCACTCCCAGACGGCAGTTGAAGCAGCGATGACGCTCTATGAACAGATGCAGGCAGCAGGCAAAACGGCGGCGAATATCGAAAAAGTGACCATTCGCACCCACGAAGCCTGTATTCGCATCATCGACAAAAAGGGCCGCTCAATAACCCGGCAGACCGCGATCACTGCATTCAGTACATGGTGGCGATCCCGCTGCTATTCGGGCGCTTAACGGCGGCAGATTACGAGGACAACGTTGCGCAAGATAAACGCATTGACGCCCTGCGCGAGAAGATCAATTGCTTTGAAGATCCGGCATTTACCGCTGACTACCACGACCCGGAAAAACGCGCCATCGCCAATGCCATAACCCTTGAGTTCACCGACGGTACGCGCTTTGAAGAAGTGGTGGTGGAGTACCCCATTGGTCATGCTCGCCGCCGTCAGGATGGTATTCCGAAACTGGTCGATAAATTCAAAATCAATCTCGCGCGCCAGTTCCCGACTCGCCAACAGCAGCGCATTCTGGAGGTTTCTCTCGACAGAACTCGCCTGGAACAGATGCCGGTCAATGAGTATCTCGACCTGTACGTCATTTAAGTAAACGGCGGTAAGGCGTAAGTTCAACAGGAGAGCATTATGTCTTTTAGCGAATTTTATCAGCGTTCGATTAACGAACCGGAGCAGTTCTGGGCCGAGCAGGCCCGGCGTATTGACTGGCAGACGCCCTTTACGCAAACGCTCGATCACAGCAATCCGCCGTTTGCCCGTTGGTTTTGTGAAGGGCGAACCAACTTGTGCCACAACGCCATCGATCGCTGGCTGGAGAAACAGCCAGAGGCGCTGGCGCTGATTGCCGTCTCTTCGGAAACAGAAGAAGAGCGCACCTTTACCTTTCGCCAGCTGCATGACGAAGTGAACGCGGTGGCGTCAATGCTGCGCTCGCTGGGCGTGCAGCGTGGCGATCGGGTGTTGGTGTATATGCCGATGATTGCCGAAGCGCATATTACTCTGCTGGCCTGCGCGCGCATTGGTGCTATTCATTCGGTGGTATTTGGGGGTTTTGCCTCGCACAGCGTGGCGGCGCGGATTGATGACGCCAAACCGGTGCTGATTGTCTCGGCAGATGCCGGAGCGCGCGGTGGCAAAATCATTCCGTATAAAAAATTGCTCGACGATGCGATAAGTCAGGCGCAGCACCAGCCGCGCCACGTTTTGCTGGTGGATCGCGGGCTGGCGAAAATGGCGCGCGTTAGCGGGCGGGATGTCGATTTCGCGTCGTTGCGCCATCAACACATCGGCGCGCGGGTGCCGGTGGCGTGGCTGGAATCCAACGAAACCTCCTGCATTCTCTACACCTCCGGCACCACCGGCAAACCTAAAGGCGTGCAGCGTGACGTCGGCGGATATGCGGTAGCGCTGGCGACCTCGATGGACACCATTTTTGGCGGCAAAGCGGGCGGCGTGTTCTTTTGTGCTTCGGATATCGGCTGGGTGGTGGGGCATTCGTATATCGTCTACGCGCCGCTGCTGGCGGGGATGGCGACCATTGTTTACGAAGGATTACCGACCTGGCCGGACTGCGGTGTGTGGTGGAAAATCGTCGAGAAATATCAGGTTAGCCGGATGTTCTCAGCGCCGACCGCTATTCGCGTGCTGAAAAAATTCCCTACCGCTGAAATTCGCAAACACGATCTCTCGTCGCTGGAAGTTCTCTATCTGGCGGGGGAGCCGCTGGACGAGCCGACCGCCAGTTGGGTGAGCAATACGCTGGATGTGCCGGTCATCGACAACTACTGGCAGACCGAATCCGGCTGGCCGATTATGGCGATTGCTCGCGGTCTGGACGACAGGCCGACGCGTCTGGGAAGCCCCGGCGTGCCGATGTATGGCTATAACGTGCAGTTGCTTAATGAAGTCACCGGCGAACCGTGTGGCGTCAACGAGAAAGGGATGCTGGTGGTGGAAGGGCCGCTGCCGCCGGGGTGTATTCAGACCATCTGGGGCGATGACGACCGCTTTGTGAAGACGTACTGGTCGCTGTTTTCCCGTCCGGTGTACGCCACCTTTGACTGGGGCATCCGTGACGCTGACGGTTATCACTTTATTCTCGGGCGCACTGACGATGTGATTAACGTTGCCGGGCATCGGCTGGGGACGCGCGAGATTGAAGAGAGTATCTCTAGTCATCCGGGCGTTGCCGAAGTGGCGGTGGTTGGGGTGAAAGATGCGCTGAAAGGGCAGGTGGCGGTGGCGTTTGTCATTCCGAAAGAGAGCGACAGTCTGGAAGACCGTGAGGTGGCGCACTCGCAAGAGAAGGCGATTATGGCGCTGGTGGACAGCCAGATTGGCAACTTTGGCCGCCCGGCGCACGTCTGGTTTGTCTCGCAATTGCCAAAAAACGCGATCCGGAAAAATGCTGCGCCGCACGAGTCCAGGCGATTTGTGAAGGACGCGATCCAGGGGATCTGACGACCATTGATGATCCTTCGTCGTTGGATCAGATCCGCCAGGCGATGGAAGAGTAGGTTATTGTCGGATGCGTCGCGCGGCGCATCCGACACCATGCGCCGACTGCCTGATGCGACGCTGACGCGTCTTATCATGCCTACAGGTCT
>NZ_PDIG01000007.1:0-20611 GCF_004745185.1 Escherichia sp. E2661 | reverse complement strand
GACGCTTGTCGCGTCTTATCATGCCTACAGGCCTTGTGCCGATCCGTAGGTCGGATAAGGCGTTCACGACGCATCCGGCAGTCGGTGCACAATGCCAGATGCGACGCTTGACGCGTCTTATCATGCCTACAGGCCTGAACCGTAGGTCGGATAAGGCGCTCGCGGCCGCATCCGACACCATGCGCCGATGCCTGATGCGACGCTGGCGCGTCTTATCATGCCTACCAGGTCTGAACCGTAGGTCGGATAAGGCGCTCGCGCCGCATCCGACACCGTGCGCCGATACCAGATGCGACGCTGACGCGTCTTATCATGCCTACCCACTGTTTTTACACCGATAATTTTTTCCCCACCTTTTCGCACTCATTCATATTAAAAATACATTTCCCCGCGAAAACGATTGCTTTTTATCTTCAGATGAATAGAATGCGGCGGATTTTTTGGGTTTCAAACAGCAAACGGAGGAATTTCGTGTCGCAAGATAACAACTTTAGCCAGGGGCCAGTCCCGCAGTCGGCGCGGAAAGGGGTATTGGCATTGACGTTCGTCATGCTGGGATTAACCTTCTTTTCCGCCAGTATGTGGACCGGCGGCACTCTCGGAACCGGTCTTAGCTATCATGATTTCTTCCTCGCAGTCCTCATCGGTAATCTTCTCCTCGGTATTTACACTTCATTTCTTGGTTACATTGGCGCAAAAACCGGCCTGACCACTCATCTTCTTGCTCGTTTCTCGTTTGGTGTTAAAGGCTCATGGCTGCCTTCACTGCTGCTGGGAGGCACCCAGGTTGGCTGGTTTGGCGTTGGCGTGGCGATGTTTGCTATTCCGGTGGGCAAGGCAACCGGGCTGGATATTAATTTGCTGATTGCCGTCTCCGGTTTACTGATGACCGTCACCGTCTTCTTTGGCATTTCGGCGCTGACAGTTCTTTCGGTGATTGCGGTTCCGGCTATCGCCTGTCTTGGCGGTTATTCCGTGTGGTTGGCCGTTAACGGCATGGGCGGCCTGGACGCATTAAAAGCGGTTGTTCCCGCACAACCGTTAGATTTCAATGTCGCGCTGGCGCTGGTTGTGGGGTCATTTATCAGCGCGGGTACGCTCACCGCTGACTTTGTCCGGTTTGGTCGCAATGCCAAACTGGCGGTGCTGGTGGCGATGGTGGCCTTTTTCCTCGGCAACTCGTTGATGTTTATTTTCGGTGCAGCGGGCGCTGCGGCACTGGGGATGGCGGATATCTCTGATGTGATGATTGCTCAGGGCCTGCTGCTGCCTGCGATTGTGGTGCTGGGGCTGAATATCTGGACCACCAACGATAACGCGCTCTATGCGTCGGGTTTAGGTTTCGCCAACATTACCGGTATGTCGAGCAAAACCCTTTCGGTGATTAACGGTATTATCGGTACGGTCTGCGCACTATGGCTGTATAACAATTTTGTCGGCTGGCTGACCTTCCTTTCGGCAGCTATTCCTCCGGTGGGCGGCGTGATCATCGCCGACTATCTGATGAACCGTCGCCGCTATGAGCACTTTGCGACCACGCGTATGATGAGTGTCAATTGGGTGGCGATTCTGGCGGTCGCGCTGGGGATTGCCGCAGGCCACTGGTTACCGGGAATTGTTCCGGTCAACGCGGTATTAGGTGGCGCGCTGAGCTATCTGATCCTTAACCCGATTTTGAATCGCAAAACGACAGCTGCAATGACGCATGTGGAGGCTAACAGTGTCGAATAACGCTTTACAAACAATTATTAACGCCCGGTTACCCGGCAAAGAGGGACTGTGGCAGATTCATCTGCAGGACGGAAAAATTAGCGCCATTGATGCGCAATCCGGCGTGATGCCCATAACTGAAAACAGCCTGGATGCCGAACAAGGTTTAGTTATACCGCCGTTTGTGGAGCCGCATATTCACCTGGACACCACGCAAACCGCCGGACAACCGAACTGGAATCAGTCTGGCACGCTGTTCGAAGGCATTGAACGCTGGGCCGAGCGCAAAGCGTTATTAACCCATGACGATGTGAAACAACGCGCCTGGCAAACGCTGAAATGGCAGATTGCCAACGGCATTCAGCATGTGCGTACCCATGTCGATGTTTCGGATGCAACGCTGACTGCGCTGAAAGCAATGCTGGAAGTGAAGCAGGAAGTCGCGCCGTGGATTGATCTGCAAATCGTCGCCTTCCCGCAGGAAGGGATTTTGTCGTATCCCAACGGTGAAGCGTTGCTGGAAGAGGCGTTACGCTTAGGGGCAGACGTAGTGGGGGCGATTCCGCATTTTGAATTTACCCGTGAATACGGCGTGGAGTCGCTGCATAAAACCTTCGCCCTGGCGCAAAAATACGACCGTCTCATCGACGTTCACTGTGATGAGATCGATGATGAACAGTCACGCTTTGTCGAAACCGTTGCTGCCCTGGCGCACCGTGAAGGCATGGGCGCGCGAGTCACCGCCAGCCACACCACGGCAATGCACTCCTATAACGGGGCGTATACCTCACGCCTGTTCCGCTTGCTGAAAATGTCCGGTATTAACTTTGTCGCCAACCCGTTGGTCAATATTCATCTGCAAGGGCGTTTCGATACGTATCCAAAACGTCGCGGCATCACGCGCGTTAAAGAGATGCTGGAGTCCGGCATTAACGTCTGCTTTGGTCACGATGATGTCTTCGATCCGTGGTATCCGCTGGGAACGGCGAATATGCTGCAAGTGCTGCATATGGGGCTGCATGTTTGCCAGCTGATGGGCTACGGGCAGATTAACGACGGCCTGAATTTAATCACCCACCACAGCGCCAGGACGTTGAATTTGCAGGATTACGGCATTGCCGCCGGAAACAGCGCCAACCTGATTATCCTGCCGGCTGAAAATGGATTTGATGCGCTGCGCCGTCAGGTTCCGGTACGTTATTCGGTACGTGGCGGTAAAGTGATTGCCAGCACACAACCGGCACAAACAACGGTGTATCTGGAGCAGCCAGAAGCCATCGATTACAAACGGTAATCGGCTGGGTTACAGCACGCGTAGTTCACGCCGGATGCGGCGTGAACGCCTTATCCGGCCTACGTAGAGCACTGAACTCGTAGGCCTGATAAGCGTAGCGCATCAGGCAATTCCAGCCGCTGACCTGTGTCAGTGGCTACCGTGATTCATTCCCGCCAACATCCGCGTATTCTTCCAACGCCATGTGCAAAAATGCCTTCGCGGCGGCTGTCTGCCAGCTGTAGTTTATGCCGGATGCGGCGTGAACGCCTTGCACGGAACTCGTAGGCCTGATAAGCGTAGCGCATCAGGCAATTCCAGCCGCTGATCTGTGTCAGTGGCTACCGAGATTCATTCTCGCCAACAACCGCACATTCCTCCAACGCCATGTGCAAAAATGCCTTCGCAGCGGCTGTCTGCCAGCTATTTTTCCGCCGCAACAAAACCGCCGTTCTCTCCAGTAGTGGCGGGGCAAGAGAAATCGCTTTAAGCCCATCATGTTGTGTGGCAATCGCCGCAGGCAGCAAGGTGGAAAGAGAAGTGCGGCGAATCAGCTCCAGAACCGCGCTAATTGAGTTCGCCTCTATCACCACCTGTGGATGCAGCCCCGCTTTCTCGCAGTAGTGGTCAATTTGCTCTCTGGTGGCAAATTCCGCGCTGAGCAGGACCAGTTTTTCATCATGCAAGCGACTCAATGCCACCTGTTCCTGGTCAGCCAGCGGATGATGTTTCGCCACCACCAACGCTAAACTTTCTGTCAGTAAAGGAATTGCCTCCAGCTCCGGCGAATGCACAGGCTCGAAGGCAATCCCAACGTCCAGCTCGTCGCGACAAAGCAGATCTTCGATTTTCTCCTGCGACATTTCCTGTAGCTGGAGCGTGATGCCGGGGTAGCGCGCATAGAAATCCGCCACTAAAGGGCCGATAAAGTAGCTCGTAAAGGTGGGGGTGACGGCGATACGCAGCGATCCTCGCGTCAGATCGGCAACATCATGAATCGCCCGTTTACCCGCCCCCAGTTCCTGTAACGCCCGGCTGGCGTACTGTCGCCAGACTTCCCCCGCCATCGGTGAGACGAATCGTTCGCCCGCTACGGTCAAACAGCGGCACGCCCAAACTTTCCTCTAACTGGCGAATCTGCTGGGAAAGCGCAGGCTGGGAGACGTGCAACGCACTGGCTGCACGGGTGAAGCTGCCATGTTCAGCCACGGCAAGAAAGTAATTGATATGTCGAGAGAGCATTCGCCAACCTATAAGTAAATCCAATAGAACTCATCATAAATGAGTCTTTTACCTTATGACAATCGGCGAGTAGTCTGCCTCTCATTCCAGAGACAGACAGAGGTTAACGGTGAAAGAGATTATTGATGGATTCCTTAAATTCCAGCGCGAGGCATTTCCGAAGCGGGAAGCCTTGTTTAAACAGCTGGCGACACAGCAAAGCCCGCGCACACTTTTTATCTCATGCTCTGATAGCCGTCTGGTCCCTGAGCTGGTGACGCAACGTGAGCCTGGCGATCTGTTCGTTATTCGCAACGCAGGCAATATCGTCCCTTCCTACGGGCCGGAACCCGGTGGCGTTTCTGCTTCGGTGGAGTATGCCGTCGCTGCGCTTCGGGTCTCTGACATTGTGATTTGCGGTCATTCCAACTGTGGCGCGATGACCGCCATTGCCAGCTGTCAGTGCATGGACCATATGCCTGCCGTCTCCCACTGGCTGCGTTATGCCGATTCAGCCCGCGTCGTTAATGAGGCGCGCCCGCATCCCGATTTACCGTCAAAAGCTGCGGCGATGGTACGTGAAAACGTCATTGCTCAGTTGGCTAATTTGCAAACTCATCCATCGGTGCGCCTGGCGCTCGAAGAGGGGCGGATCGCCCTGCACGGCTGGGTCTACGACATTGAAAGCGGCAGCATCGCAGCTTTTGACGGCGCAACCCGCCAGTTTGTGCCACTGGCAGCTAATCCTCGCGTTTGTGCCATACCGCTACGCCAACCGACCGCAGCGTAACCTTATTTTTAAACCATCAGGAGATCCACCATGATTCAGTCGCAAATTAACCGCAATATTCGTCTTGATCTTGCCGATGCCATTTTGCTCAGCAAAGCTAAAAAAGATCTCTCATTTGCCGAGATTGCCGACGGCACCGGTCTGGCAGAAGCCTTCGTAACCGCGGCTTTGCTGGGTCAGCAGGCGCTTCCTGCCGACGCCGCCCGCCTGGTCGGGGCGAAGCTGGATCTCGACGAAGACGCCATTCTACTGTTGCAGATGATTCCACTGCGTGGCTGCATTGATGACCGTATTCCAACCGACCCAACGATGTATCGTTTCTATGAAATGTTGCAGGTGTACGGCACAACCCTGAAAGCGTTGGTTCATGAGAAGTTTGGCGATGGCATTATCAGCGCGATTAACTTCAAACTCGACGTTAAGAAAGTGGCGGACCCGGAAGGTGGCGAACGTGCGGTCATCACCTTAGATGGTAAATATCTGCCGACCAAACCGTTCTGACAGCCATGCGCAACCATCAAAAGACGTTCACGATGCTGCTGGTTCTGGTGCTGATTGGTCTTAATATGCGACCACTGCTCACCTCCGTCGGGCCACTGCTACCGCAATTGCGCCAGGCGAGCGGAATGAGCTTTAGCGTGGCTGCCCTGTTGACGGCTCTGCCGGTGGTCACCATGGGCGGGCTGGCGCTGGTCGGAAGCTGGCTTCATCAGCATGTCAGCGAACGTCGCAGCGTCGCCATCAGTTTATTGCTGATAGCCGTCGGTGCATTGATGCGTGAGCTTTACCCCCAAAGTGCGCTGCTGCTTAGCAGCGCACTGCTTGGTGGGGTGGGGATCGGCATCATTCAGGCGGTGATGCCTTCGGTGATTAAACGGCGGTTTCAGCAGCGCACGCCACTGGTGATGGGGCTGTGGTCCGCAGCACTAATGGGCGGCGGTGGACTTGGTGCCGCCCTGACGCCCTGGTTAGTTCAACATAGCGAAACCTGGTATCAAACACTCGCCTGGTGGGCGCTGCCTGCCGTTGTTGCGCTCTTTGCCTGGTGGTGGCAAAGCGCCCGCCAGACCGCCTCTTCCCACAGGACAACAACCACTCCGGTTCGCGTGGTATTCACTCCCCGCGCGTGGACGCTGGGCCTTTACTTCGGTCTGATTAACGGTGGTTACGCTAGCCTGATTGCCTGGTTACCCGCTTTCTATATTGAGATTGGTGCCAGCGCGCAGTACAGCGGTTCCTTGCTGGCGTTGATGACGCTTGGGCAAGCCGCAGGAGCATTGCTAATGCCTGCTATGGCTCGCCATCAGGACCGACGCAAACTGTTAATGCTGGCGCTGGTGTTACAACTGGTGGGTTTCTGCGGCTTTATCTGGCTGCCGCTGCAATTGCCGGTCTTGTGGGCGATGGTGTGTGGGTTAGGTCTGGGCGGCGCATTTCCGCTCTGTTTGCTGCTGGCGCTCGACCACTCTCCGCAACCGACTATTGCTGGCAAGTTAGTGGCGTTTATGCAGGGGATCGGTTTTATCATCGCCGGGCTTGCCCCGTGGTTTTCTGGCGTGCTACGTAGTATCAGCGGCAATTACCTGATGGACTGGACGTTTCATGCGCTGTGCGTCGTTGGGCTGATGATCATAACCCTGCGTTTTGCACCAGCACGTTTTCCGCAGCTGTGGGTCAAAGAGGCATGATGCGACGCTTGTTCCTGCGCTTTGTTCATGTCGGAGGCGGCTAACGTAGATCACTGAATTTGTAGGCCTGATAAGCGAAGCGCATCAGGCAATTTTGCTAATTTAAACTGAAGACTCAACTTTATAATCTCTGAAATAATATTGCTTATCCCGGTCGTTTATTTCGCGAATAACCCGACAAGGAACGCCAGCAGCCACGACGTTTGGTGGAATGTCTTTTGTGACGACACTACCCGCGCCAATAACAGAATTATCCCCGATGGTGACGCCTGGATTAATGACCACATGGCTACCGATCCAGACATTATTGCCAATCGTTATCGGAAAAGAGTACATCTCGCCGTTTTTTCTCAATTCATGGTGTACAGGGTGTCCCGTAACGGAAAGAGTAACATTGGGTGCAATCAGTACGTTATCACCGATCGTTACCGTGTAGTCATCGACAATGGTTAAATTGAAATTTGCATAAAAATTGCGGCCTATATGGATGTTGGAACCGTAAGAGAAATAGACAGGTGGTTCTATCCAGGCGTTTTCCCCTACCGTGGCAAACATTTTCTTTAATCAGGCTTTCCCTTTTTTCAACTTCTGATGGATGCGAGTGATTGAACTCATACATTAACGTTTTCCCACGAAGTCTTTTTTCAGGTAAGCCTTCGCACATATCGGTAAATAGCTTGCCTGCTTTTATTCTTTCGGTCATTGGCATGTTCATTGCGATCATTCCGTCCTGATATGTTGGTCGGATAAGGCGCTCGCGCCGCATCCGACATTAATTGCTTAAGCGACTTCATTCACCTGACGACGCAGTAGAGAAAGCGGGCCGGGGCCGCTAAGTGTGAACACGGAAATCAAGGTGAAGCCCAGCGCCACCAGACCCAGCACCAGATAAGCGCCCTGGAAACCGATGCTTTCATACATATTGCCCGCCAGTACAGACATAAAAATCATCGCCAGTTGCTTAAAGAAGCAGAAACAGACCAGATAAATCGTCGCTGAAAAACGCACTTCAAACTGGCTGGTAATATATTTAAAGCAGCCCACCAGCAGGAACGGTACTTCAAACATATGCAGCGTTTTCAGAATAACCACTTCCAGCGCTGAGGTGGCGAACGATGAGCCGATAATACGTACAGACATAATGGTGCCAGCCAGCAGCAGGGCGTTTTTCCCACCGATGCGATTAATAATCAGCGGCGCAAAGAACATAATCGAGGCGTTAAGTAATTCGCCCATTGTCGTTACGTAGCCAAATACCCGCGTACCCTGTTCACCGGTAGCAAAGAACGAAGTAAAGAAATTAGCAAACTGTTGGTCAAAAACATCGTAGGTGCAGGAAACGCCAATAACATATAGTGACAAAAACCACAGTTTTGGCTGTCTGAACAGTTCCAGCGCCAGCTTAAGGCTAAATGCCGAATGGTTGGCACCTACCGCATTGGCAACCGTGGCAGAAGAGGGGGCATCCGTTTTGGCGAAAAAGAGTAAAACGGCGAGGATGAGTGCACAGCCAGAACCCAGCCAGAAAACAAACTGATTATTGATGGTGAACATGATGCCGACAATCGAGGCACACAGCGCCCAGCCAACACAGCCAAACATCCGCGCGCGACCAAATTCGAAATTACTGCGACGGCTGACTTTCTCTATAAATGCCTCTACTGCTGGCGCACCGGCGTTAAAACAAAAACCAAGATAAATACCACCAACAACCGAACCTACTAAAATATTGTATTGTAACAGCGGGCCAAAGATAAAAATAAAGAATGGCGCAAACATTACTAACATGCCGGTAATAATCCATAGCAGATATTTGCGCAGTCCAAGTTTGTCAGAAAGCAAGCCAAACAGCGGTTGGAATAACAGAGAGAACAGGGAAATCGCGGCAAAAATTATTCCGGTATCACTTTTGCTGATATGGTTGATGTCATGTAGCCAAATCGGGAAAAACGGGAAGTAGGCTCCCATGATAAAAAAGTAAAAGAAAAAGAATAAGCCGAACATCCAAAAGTTTGTGTTTTTTAAATAGAACATAATGGATTTCCTTACGCTAAATACGGGCAGGCATAGCCTGCCCGGTTATTATTATTTTTGGCACCAGATCAACTGGTAATGATAGCGACCTGCGCTCAGTTGAAATTCTGCCGACACTGACGGGCTCCAGGAGTCGTCGCCACCAATCCCCATATGGAAACCGTCGATATTCAGCCAGCTGCCTTCTTCCGCGTGCAGCAAATGGCGATGGCTGGTTTCCATCAGTTGTTGTTGGCTGTAGCGACTGATGTTGAACTGGAAGTCGCCGCGCCACTGGTGTGAGCCATAATTCAATTCGCGCGTTCCACAGCGCAGACCGTTCTCGCTCGGGAAGACGTACGGCGTATACATTTCTGACAATGGCAGATCCCAGCGGTCAAAACAGGCCGCAGTAAGGCGGTCGGGATAGTTTTCTTGCGGCCCTAATCCGAGCCAGTTTACCCGCTCTGCGACCTGCGCCAGCTGGCAGGTCAGGCCAATCCGCGCCGGATGAGGTGTATCGCTCGCTACTTCAACATCCACACTGACGACCATCTCACCGTGTCCATCGATACGGTAGGTTTTCCGGCTGATAAATAAGGTTTTCCCCTGATGCTGCCAGGCGTGGACAGTGGTAATCAGCACCGCGTCGGCAAGTGTATCTGCCGTGCACTGCAACAACGCCGCTTCGGCCTGGTAATGGCCCGCCGCCTTCCAGCGTTCGACCCAGGCGTTAGGGTCAATGCGGGTCGCTTCACTCACGCCGATATCGTTATCCAGCGGTGCACGGGTGAACTGATCGCGTAGCGGCGTCAGCAGTTGTTTTTCATCGCCAATCCACATCTGTGAAAGAAAGCCTGACTGGCGGTTAAATTGCCAACGCTTATTATCCAGCTCGATGCAAAAATCCGTTTCGCTGGTGGTCAGTTGCGGGATGGCGTGGGGCGCGGAGGGGAGTGTCACGCTGAGGTTTGCCGCCAGTCGCCACTGTTGCCAGGCGCTGATGTGTCCGGCTTCTGACCATGCGGTCGCGTTCGGTTGCACTACGCGTACTGTGAGACAGAGTTGTCCGGCGCTCTCCGGCTGCGGTAGTTCAGGCAGTTCAATCAACTGTTTACCTTGTGGAGCGACATCCAGAGGCACTTCACCGCTTGCCAGCGGCTTGCCATCCAGCGCCACCATCCAGTGCAGGAGCTCGTTATCGCTATGACGGAACAGGTATTCGCTGGTCACTTCGATGTTTCGCCCGGATAAACGGAACTGGAAAAACTGCTGCTGGTGTTTTGCTTCTGTCAGCGCCGGATGCGGCGTGCGGTCGGCAAAGACCAGACCGTTCATGCAGAACTGGCGATCGTTTGGCGTATCGCCAAAATCACCGCCGTAAGCCGACCACGGGGTGCCGTTTTCATCATATTTAATCAGCGACTGATCCACCCAGTCCCAGACGAAGCCGCCCTGTAAACGGGGGTACTGACGAAACGCCTGCCAGTATTTAGCGAAGCCGCCAAGACTGTTACCCATCGCGTGGGCGTATTCGCAAAGGATCAGCGGGCGCGTCTCTCCAGGCAGCGAGAGCCATTTTTTGATGGACCATTTCGGCACAGCCGGGAAGGGCTGGTCTTCATCCACGCGCGCGTACATCGGGCAAATAATATCGGTTGCGGAGGTGTCGGCTCCGCCGCCTTCATACTGCACCGGGCGGGAAGGATCGACAGATTTGATCCAGCGATACAGCGCGTCGTGATTAGCGCCGTGGCCTGACTCATTCCCCAGCGACCAGATGATTACGCTCGGGTGATTACGATCGCGCTGCACCATTCGCGTTACGCGTTCGCTCATCGCGGGTAACCAGCGCGGATCATCAGTCAGACGATTCATTGGTACCATGCCGTGGGTTTCAATGTTGGCTTCATCCACCACATACAGGCCGTAGCGGTCGCACAGCGTGTACCACAGTGGATGGTTCGGATAATGCGAACAGCGCACGGCGTTAAAGTTGTTCTGCTTCATCAGCAGGATATCCTGCATCATCGTCTGCTCATCCATGACCTGACCATGCAGAGGATGATGCTCGTGACGGTTAACGCCGCGAATCAGCAACGGCTTGCCGTTCAGCAGCAGCAGGCCATTTTCAGTCCGCACCTCGCGGAAACCGACATCGCAGGCTTCTGCTTCAATCAGCGTGCCGTCGGCGGTGTGCAGTTCAACCACCGCACGATAGAGATTCGGGATTTCGGCGCTCCACAGCGCCGGGTTTTCGACGTTCAGACGTAGCGTGACGCGATCGGCATAACCACCACGTTCATCGATAATTTCACCGCCGAAAGGCGCGGTGCCGCTGGCGACCTGCGTTTCACCCTGCCACAAAGAAACCGTCACCCGCAGCTCATCGCGCAGCTCGCCGCACATCTGAACTTCAGCCTCCAGTACAGCGCGGCTGAAATCATCATTAAAGCGAGTGGCAACATGGAAATCGCTGATTTGTGTGGTCGGTTTGTGCAGCAACGAGACGTCACGGAAAATGCCGCTCATTCGCCACATATCCTGATCTTCCAGATAACTACCGTCACTCCAGCGCAGCACCATAACGGCGAGGCGGTTTTCTCCGGCGTGTAAAAAGGCGCTCAGGTCAAATTCAGACGGCAAACGGCTGTCCTGGCCGTAACCGACCCAGCGACCGTTGCACCACAGATGAAACGCCGAGTTAACGCCATCAAAAATAATTCGCGTCTGGCCTTCCTGTAGCCAGCTTTCATCAACATTAAATGTGAGCGAGTAACAGCCTGTCGGATTCTCCGTGGGAACAAATGGCGGATTGACCACAATGGGATAGGTCACGTTGGTGTAGATGGGCGCGTCGTAACCGTGCATCTGCCAGTTTGAGGGGACGACGACAGTATCGGCGTCAGGAAGATCGCACTCCAGCCAGCTTTCCGGCACCGCTTCTGGTGCCGGAAACCAGACAAATTGCCACTCACCATTCAGGCTGCGCAACTGCGGGGAAGGGCGATCGGTGCGGGCTTCTTCGCTATTACGCCAGCTGGCGAAAGGGGGATGTGCCGCAAGGCGATTAAGTTGTGTAACGCCAGGGTTTTCCCAGTCACGACGTTGTAATACGACGGCCAGTGAATCCGTAATCATGGTCATAGCTGTATCCTGTGTGAAATTGTTATCCGCTCACAATTTCATACAACATACGAGCCTGACGCATAGAGTGTAAAGCCTGGGGAACCTAATGAGTGAGCTGACTCACATTAATTGCGTTGCGCTCACTGTCCGCTTTCCAGACGGGAAATTTGCCTTGCCAGCTGCATTAATGAATCGGCCAACGCGCGGGGAGAGGCGGTTTGCGTATTGGGTGGCAGGGTGGTTTTTCTTTTCACCAGTGAGACGGGCAGTAGCTGATTTCCCTTCACCGCCTGCCCCTGAGAAAGTTGCAGCAAGCGGTCTACGCTGGTTTTCCCCAGCAGACGAAAATCCTGTTTGATGGTGGTTAACGGCGGGATATAACATGAGCTGTCTTCGGTATCGTCGTATCCCACTACCGAGATATCCGCGCCGACGCGCAGCCCGAACTCGGTAATGGCGCGCATTGCGCCCAACGCCATCTGATCGTTGGCAACCAGCATCGCGGTGGGAATGATCCCCTCATTCAGCATCTGCATGGTTTGTTGAAAACCGGACATGGCGCTCCAGTCGCCTTCCCGTTCTGCTATCGGCTGAATTTGATTGCGTGTGAGATATTTGTGCCAGCCCGCCAGACGCAGACGCGCCGAGACAGAACTTAATGGGCCCGCTAACAGCGCGATTTGCTGGTGACCTAATGCGACCAAATGCTCCACGCCAAGCCGCGTACCGTCTTCATGGGAAAAAATAATACTGTTGATGGGGGCCTGGTCAGAGACATCAAGGAATAACGCTGGCACGTTACCACAGGCGGCTTCCACAGCAATGGCATCTTGTTCATCCAGCGGATAGTTGATGATCAGACCGCTGACACGTTGCGCGAGAAGATTGTGTACCGCCGCTTTACAGGCATCGACGCCGCTTCGTTCTACCATCGACACCACCACGCTGGCACCCAGTTGGTCGGCGCGGGATTTAATCGCCGCGACAATTTGTGACGGCGCGTGCAGGGCCAGGCTGGAGGTAGCAACGCCAATCAGCAACGACTGTTTGCCCGCCAGTTGTTGTGCCACGCGGTTGGGAATGTAATTCAGCTCCGCCATTGCCGCTTCCACTTTTTCCCGCGTTTTCGCAGAAACGTGGCTGGCCTGATTCACCACGCGGGAAACGGTCTGATAAGAGACTCCGGCATACTCTGCGACATCGTATAGCGTTACTGGTTTCACATTCACCACCCTGAATTCACTTTCTTCCGGGTGCTATCATGCCATACCACGGAAGGTTTTTCGCCATTCGGCGGCGTTAACGCAAAAGCATGCCACTTCGCCGTCCGGCCACCAGAATAGCCTGCGATTCAACCCCTTCTTCAATCTGTTTTGCTACCCGTTGCAGCGCCGGAAGATGTTTTTCTGCCGCCTGTTCGATGGTCATCGCACTGGCCATATACACCAGATTCAGACAGCCAATCACCCGTTGTTCACTGCGCAGCGGTACGGCGATAGAGGCGATCTTCTCCTCCTGATCCCAGCCGCGGTAGTTCTGTCCGTACCCCTCTTTGCGCGCGCGCGCCAGAATGGCTTCCAGCTTTAACGGTTCCCGCGCCAGTTGATAGTCATCACCGGGGCGGGCGGCTAACATTTCGATTAACGCCTGGCGTTCTTTTTCCGGACAAAAGGCCAGCCAGGTCAGGCCCGAGGCGGTTTTCAGGAGCGGTAAACGCCGCCCGACCATTGCCCGGTGAAAGGATAAGCGACTGAAACGGTGGGTGGTTTCGCGTACCACCATTGCATCAACATCCAGCGTGGACACATCTGTCGGCCATACCACTTCGCGCAACAGATCGCCCAGCAGCGGGGCCGCCAGTGCAGAAATCCACTGTTCGTCACGAAACCCTTCACTTAATTGCCGCACTTTGATGGTCAGACGAAAACTGTCATCGGAGGTACTGCGCCGGACATATCCCTCTTCCAGTAACGTCTCCAGCAGTCGCCGCACAGTGGTGCGATGCAGACCGCTGAGTTCCGCCAGCAGCCCGACGCTGGCACCGCCGTCAAGTTTATTTAACATATTTAATAACATTAGACCGCGGGTTAAGCCGCGCACGGTTTTGTATTCCGTCTGCTCATTGTTCTGCATATTAATTGACATTTCTATAGTTAAAACAACGTTGTGCACCTGGTGCACATTCGGGCATGTTTTGATTGTAGCCGAAAACACCCTTCCTATACTGAGCGCACAATAAAAAATCATTTACATGTTTTTAACAAAATAAGTTGCGCTGTACTGTGCGCGCAACGGCATTTTGTCCGAGCCGTGAGGTACTGAAATGGCAATACAACACCCTGACATCCAGCCTGCTGTTAACCATAACGTTCAGGTGGCGATCGCTGGTGCCGGTCCGGTCGGGCTGATGATGGCGAACTATCTCGGCCAGATGGGCATTGACGTGCTGGTGGTGGAGAAACTCGATAAGTTGATCGACTACCCCCGTGCGATTGGTATTGATGACGAGGCGCTGCGTACCATGCAGTCGGTCGGCCTGGTCGATAATGTTCTGCCGCATACTACGCCGTGGCATGCGATGCGTTTTCTCACCCCAAAAGGCCGCTGTTTTGCTGATATTCAGCCAATGACCGATGAATTTGGCTGGCCGCGCCGTAACGCCTTTATTCAGCCGCAGGTCGATGCGGTGATGCTGGAAGGGTTGTCGCGTTTTCCGAATGTACGCTGCCTGTTTTCCCGCGAACTGGAGGCTTTCAGCCAGCAAGATGACGAAGTGACCTTGCACCTGAAAACGGCAGAAGGGCAGCGGGAAACGGTCAAAGCCCAGTGGCTGGTAGCCTGTGACGGTGGAGCAAGTTTTGTCCGTCGCACTCTGAATGTGCCGTTTGAAGGTAAAACCGCGCCAAATCAGTGGATTGTGGTGGATATCGCCAACGATCCGTTAAGTACGCCGCATATCTATTTGTGTTGCGATCCGGTGCGCCCGTATGTTTCTGCCGCGCTGCCTCATGCGGTACGTCGCTTTGAATTTATGGTGATGCCGGGAGAAACCGAAGAACAGCTGCGTGAGCCGCAAAATATGCGCAAGCTGTTAAGCAAAGTGCTGCCTAATCCGGACAATGTTGAATTGATTCGCCAGCGTGTCTACACCCATAACGCGCGACTGGCGCAACGTTTCCGTATTGATCGCGTACTGCTGGCGGGCGATGCCGCGCACATCATGCCGGTGTGGCAGGGGCAGGGCTATAACAGCGGTATGCGCGACGCCTTTAACCTCGCCTGGAAACTGGCGTTGGTTATCCAGGGGAAAGCCCGTGATGCGCTGCTCGATACCTATCAACAAGAACGACGCGATCACGCCAAAGCGATGATTGACCTGTCCGTGACGGCGGGCAACGTGCTGGCTCCGCCGAAACGCTGGCAGGGTACGTTACGTGATGGCGTTTCCTGGCTACTGAATTATCTGCCGCCAGTAAAACGCTACTTCCTCGAAATGCGCTTCAAGCCGATGCCGCAATATTACGGCGGTGCGCTGGTGCGTGAGGGCGAAGCGAAGCACTCTCCGGTTGGCAAGATGTTTATTCAGCCGAAAGTCACGCTGGAAAACGGCGACGTGACGCTGCTCGATAACGCGATCGGCGCGAACTTCGCGGTAATTGGCTGGGGATGCAATCCACTATGGGGGATGAGCGACGAGCAAATCCAGCAGTGGCGCGCGTTGGGCACACGCTTCATTCAGGTGGTGCCGGAAGTGCAAATACATACCGCACAGGATAACCACGACGGCGTACTACGCGTGGGGGATACGCAAGGTCGCCTGCGTAGCTGGTTCGCACAACACAATGCTTCGCTGGTGGTGATGCGCCCGGATCGCTTTGTTGCCGCCACCGCCATTCCGCAAACTCTGGGCAATACGCTGAATAAACTGGCGTCGGTGATGATGCTGACCCGCCCTGATGCCGACGTTTCTGTCGAAAAGGTAGCCTGATATGCACGCTTATCTTCACTGTCTTTCCCACTCGCCGCTGGTGGGGTATGTCGACCCGGCGCAAGAGGTACTCGATGAGGTCAATGGCGTGATTGCCAGTGCCCGCGAGCGTATTGCGGCTTTCTCCCCTGAACTGGTGGTGCTGTTTGCGCCAGATCACTACAACGGTTTTTTCTATGACGTGATGCCACCGTTCTGTTTAGGCGTTGGGGCGACGGCAATTGGTGATTTCGGCAGTGCGGCAGGAGAGCTGCCCGTGCCTGTGGAGCTGGCGGAGGCCTGTGCGCATGCCGTCATGAAGAGCGGGATCGATCTTGCCGTTTCTTACTGTATGCAGGTGGACCACGGGTTCGCCCAGCCGCTGGAGTTCCTGCTCGGTGGGCTGGATAAGGTGCCTGTTCTGCCTGTGTTCATCAACGGCGTCGCCACGCCTTTGCCTGGTTTCCAGCGTACCCGCATGTTGGGTGAAGCCATTGGACGTTTCACCAGCACTCTCAATAAACGCGTGCTGTTCCTTGGGTCCGGTGGGCTTTCCCATCAGCCGCCGGTGCCAGAACTGGCGAAAGCCGATGCCCATATGCGCGACCGTTTGTTGGGGAGCGGGAAAGATTTACCCGCCAGTGAGCGTGAATTGCGTCAGCAACGGGTGATCAGCGCCGCTGAGAAGTTTGTTGAGGATCAGAGAACTCTGCATCCGCTCAACCCGATTTGGGATAACCAGTTCATGACTTTGCTGGAGCAGGGTCGCATACAGGAACTGGATGCCGTCAGTAACGAAGAGCTTTCCGCCATTGCCGGAAAGTCGACACATGAAATCAAAACCTGGGTCGCCGCTTTTGCCGCTATTTCTGCGTTTGGCAACTGGCGTAGCGAAGGGCGTTATTACCGCCCAATCCCGGAGTGGATTGCCGGATTTGGCTCGTTAAGCGCCAGAACAGAGAACTGAATATGCAGGAGAAGATGATGAGTTATCAGCCACAAACCGAAGCCGCCACCAGCCGTTTTCTGAATGTAGAAGAAGCGGGTAAAACGCTGCGCATCCATTTTAATGACTGCGGACAAGGCAACGAAACCGTTGTCCTGCTGCACGGTTCCGGCCCGGGTGCTACTGGCTGGGCGAACTTCAGCCGCAATATCGATCCGCTGGTAGAGGCGGGCTATCGGGTGATCCTGTTGGATTGTCCGGGCTGGGGCAAGAGCGATGCGATCGTTAATAGTGGTTCGCGATCGGATCTTAATGCACGAATCCTGAAAAGCGTGGTGGATCAACTGGATATCGCCAAAATCCACTTGCTGGGCAACTCGATGGGCGGCCACAGTTCTGTGGCGTTCACTCTTAACTGGCCGGAGCGCGTCGGCAAACTGGTGCTGATGGGCGGCGGTACGGGCGGCATGAGTTTGTTTACGCCGATGCCAACCGAAGGTATTAAGCGACTGAATCAGCTTTATCGCCAGCCTACTATCGAAAACCTGAAGCTGATGATGGATATCTTCGTTTTTGATACCAGCGATTTGACCGACACCCTGTTTGAAGCGCGCCTGAATAATATGCTGTCGCGTCGCGATCACCTGGAAAACTTCGTTAAGAGCCTGGAAGCCAATCCGAAACAGTTCCCGGATTTTGGCCCACGTCTGGCGGAAATCAAAGCACAAACCCTGATTGTCTGGGGGCGCAACGACCGTTTTGTGCCGATGGATGCGGGTCTGCGTCTGCTGTCCGGCATTGCCGGTTCTGAACTGCATATCTTCCGCGACTGTGGTCACTGGGCGCAGTGGGAACATGCCGATGCTTTCAATCAACTGGTGCTGAATTTCCTCGCACGCCCTTAAGGAATGGTCATGACGAAGCATACTCTTGAGCAACTGGCGGCGGATTTACGCCGCGCCGCAGAGCAGGGCGAAGCGATTGCGCCGCTGCGCGATCTGATTGGTATTGAAAACGCGAAAGCCGCCTACGCCATTCAGCGCATCAATGTGCAACATGACGTCGCTCAGGGACGGCGAGTGGTGGGGCGCAAAGTGGGACTGACGCATCCGAAAGTGCAACAACAACTGGGCGTTGATCAACCGGATTATGGGACGTTATTTGCCGACATGTGTTATGGCGATAATGAAACCATTCCTTTTTCCCGCGTCTTGCAACCCCGCATTGAAGCGGAGATCGCACTGGTTTTGAACCGCGATTTGCCTGCGACCGATACCACGTTTAACGAACTGTATAACGCCATTGAATGGGTACTTCCGGCGCTGGAAGTGGTGGGTAGCCGCATCCGCGACTGGTCGATTCAGTTTGTCGATACCGTGGCAGATAACGCCTCCTGCGGGGTGTATGTCATCGGCGGTCCGGCGCAACGTCTGGCGGGGTTAGATCTGAAAAACTGCGCCATGAAGATGACGCGTAATAACGAAGAGGTTTCCAGCGGTCGCGGCAGCGAATGCCTGGGGCATCCGCTTAATGCCGCTGTCTGGCTGGCACGCAAAATGGCCAGCCTGGGTCAACCGCTGCGCGCTGGAGATATCATTCTTACCGGGGCATTAGGTCCGATGGTGGCGGTAAATGCGGGCGATCGTTTTGAAGCCCATATTGAAGGTATAGGGTCAGTTGCTGCGACATTTTCAAGCGCAGCCCCAAAAGGAAGTCTGTCATGAGTAAGCGTAAAGTCGCCATTATCGGTTCTGGCAATATTGGCACCGATCTGATGATTAAAATTTTGCGTCACGGCCAGCATCTGGAGATGGCGGTGATGGTTGGCATTGATCCTCAGTCCGACGGTCTGGCGCGTGCCAGACGTATGGGCGTCGCCACCACCCATGAAGGGGTTATCGGGCTGATGAACATGCCTGAATTTGCTGATATCGATATTGTGTTTGATGCGACCAGCGCGGGCGCGCATGTGAAAAACGATGCCGCTTTGCGCGAAGCGAAACCGGATATTCGCTTAATCGACCTGACGCCTGCTGCCATCGGCCCTTACTGCGTTCCGGTGGTTAACCTTGATGCGAATGTCGAACAACTGAACGTCAACATGGTCACCTGCGGCGGCCAGGCCACCATTCCAATGGTGGCGGCAGTTTCACGCGTGGCGCGTGTTCATTACGCCGAAATTATCGCTTCTATCGCCAGTAAATCTGCCGGACCTGGCACGCGTGCCAATATCGATGAATTTACGGAAACCACGTCGCGCGCCATTGAAGTGGTGGGCGGCGCGGCAAAAGGGAAGGCGATTATCGTACTTAACCCAGCAGAGCCACCGTTGATGATGCGTGACACGGTGTATGTATTGAGCGACGAAGCTTCACAAGATGATATCGAAGCCTCAATCAATGAAATGGCTGAGGCGGTGCAGGCTTACGTACCGGGATATCGCCTGAAACAGCGCGTGCAGTTTGAAGTTATCCCGCAGGATAAACCGGTTAATTTGCCGGGCGTGGGGCAGTTCTCCGGACTGAAAACGGCGGTCTGGCTGGAAGTCGAAGGCGCAGCGCATTATCTGCCTGCCTATGCGGGCAACCTCGACATTATGACTTCCAGTGCGCTGGCGACAGCGGAAAAAATGGCCCAGTCACTGGCGCGCAAGGCAGGAGAAGCGGCATGAACGGTAAAAAACTTTATATCTCGGACGTCACGTTGCGTGACGGTATGCACGCCATTCGTCATCAGTATTCGCTGGAAAACGTTCGCCAGATTGCCAAAGCACTGGATGATGCCCGCGTGGATTCGATTGAAGTGGCCCACGGCGACGGTTTGCAGGGTTCCAGCTTTAACTATGGTTTCGGCGCACATAGCGACCTTGAATGGATTGAAGCGGCGGCGGATGTGGTGAAGCACGCCAAAATCGCGACGTGTTGCTGCCAGGCATCGGCACTATTCATGATCTGAAAAATGCCTGGCAGGCTGGCGCGCGGGTGGTTCGTGTGGCTACGCACTGTACCGAAGCTGATGTTTCCGCCCAGCATATTCAGTATGCCCGCGAGCTCGGAATGGACACCGTTGGTTTTCTGATGATGAGCCATATGACCACGCCGGAAAATCTCGCGAAGCAGGCAAAGCTGATGGAAGGCTACGGTGCGACCTGTATTTATGTGGTGGATTCTGGCGGTGCGATGAACATGAGCGATATCCGTGACCGTTTCCGCGCCCTGAAAGCAGTGCTGAAACCAGAAACGCAAACCGGCATGCACGCTCACCATAACCTGAGTCTTGGCGTGGCGAACTCTATCGCGGCGGTGGAAGAGGGCTGCGACCGAATCGACGCCAGTCTTGCGGGAATGGGCGCGGGTGCAGGTAACGCGCCGCTGGAAGTGTTTATTGCCGCTGCGGATAAACTGGGCTGGCAGCATGGGACCGATCTCTATGCGTTAATGGATGCCGCTGATGACCTGGTGCGTCCGTTGCAGGATCGTCCGGTACGAGTCGATCGCGAAACGCTGGCGCTGGGATACGCTGGCGTTTACTCCAGCTTCCTGCGTCACTGCGAAACGGCGGCGGCGCGTTATGGCTTAAGCGCGGTGGATATTCTCGTTGAGCTGGGCAAACGCCGGATGGTTGGCGGCCAGGAGGATATGATCGTCGACGTGGCGCTTGATCTGCGCAACAACAAATAATGATGACTGCCGAGAACGTGCATTTTGTATGCCCATCCCAGGCATGATAAGACGCGCAAGCGTCGCATCAGGCATCTGCGCACGACTGCCGGATGCGGTGTGAACGCCTTATCCGGCCTACGGATGGCGCGAGAATTTGTAGGCCTGATAAGACGCGTTAGCGTCGCATCAGGCGTCTGCGCACGACTGCCGGA
>NZ_PDIG01000006.1:0-36092 GCF_004745185.1 Escherichia sp. E2661 | reverse complement strand
ACGTCGCATCAGGCATCTGCGCACGACTGCCGGATGCGGTGTGAACGCCTTATCCGGCCTACGATGGCGCGAGAATTTGTAGGCCTGATAAGACGCGTTAGCGTCGCATCAGGCGTCTGCGCACGACTGCCGGATGCGGCGTGAACGCCTTATCCGGCCTACGGATGGCGCGAGAATTTGTAGGCCTGATAAGACGCGCAAGCGTCGCATCAGGCATGGTGCACGACTGCCGGATGCGGTGTGAACGCCTTATCCGGCCTACATTTCGCCTGCAGGCTGTCATTAAATGGTTCTGATTACGCGGCTGGCAATGTATCAGCCGCGATTCACCTGCACTCACAACGAGGTTCATCTTATGTCGACTCGTACCCCTTCATCATCTTCAACCCGCCTGATGCTGACCATCGGGCTTTGTTTTTTGGTCGCTCTGATGGAAGGACTGGATCTTCAGGCGGCTGGCATTGCGGCGGGTGGCATCGCCCAAGCTTTCGCACTCGATAAAATGCAAATGGGTTGGATATTCAGCGCCGGAATACTCGGTTTGCTACCCGGCGCGCTGGTTGGCGGAATGCTGGCGGACCGTTATGGTCGTAAGCGTATCTTGATTAGCTCAGTTGCGCTGTTTGGTTTGTTCTCGCTGGCAACGGCGATTGCCTGGGATTTCCCCTCACTGGTCTTTGCACGGCTGATGACCGGTGTCGGACTGGGGGCGGCGTTGCCGAATCTTATCGCCCTGACGTCTGAAGCCGCGGGTCCACGTTTTCGTGGGACGGCAGTGAGCCTGATGTATTGCGGTGTCCCCATTGGCGCGGCGCTGGCGGCGACGCTGGGTTTCGCGGGGGCAAACTTAGCCTGGCAAACGGTGTTTTGGGTCGGTGGTGTGGTGCCGTTGATTCTGGTGCCGCTATTAATGCGCTGGCTGCCGGAGTCGGCGGTTTTCGCTGGCGAAAACAGGCTGCGCCACCGCTGCGTGCGTTATTTGCGCCAGAAACGGCAACCGCGACGTTGTTGCTGTGGTTGTGTTATTTCTTCACTCTGCTGGTGGTCTACATGTTGATCAACTGGCTGCCGCTGCTTTTGGTGGAGCAAGGTTTCCAGCCGTCGCAGGCGGCAGGGGTGATGTTTGCACTGCAAATGGGGGCGGCAAGTGGGACGTTAATGTTGGGTGCATTGATGGATAAGCTGCGTCCAGTAACCATGTCGCTACTGATTTATAGCGGCATGTTAGCTTCGCTGCTGGCGCTGGGAACGGTGTCGTCATTTAACGGCATGTTGCTGGCAGGATTTGTCGCGGGGTTGTTTGCGACAGGTGGGCAAAGCGTTTTGTATGCCCTGGCACCGTTGTTTTACAGTTCGCAGATCCGCGCAACAGGTGTGGGAACAGCCGTGGCGGTAGGGCGTCTGGGGGCTATGAGCGGTCCGTTGCTGGCCGGGAAAATGCTGGCATTAGGCACTGGCACGGTTGGCGTAATGGCCGCTTCTGCACCGGGTATTCTTGTTGCTGGGTTGGCGGTGTTTATTTTGATGAGTCGAAAATCAAGAATGCAGCCGTGCGCCGATGCCTGACGCGCCTTATCAAGCAGGGGCGAAAGGGACTTGCCCTCAATACACCTACGGCGTTTACAGGTATACTCGCTAAAAATTATTCAGCGGGTTTGGAAACAAAGATGGCAAAACTTACCTTACAAGAGCAGTTGCTCAAAGCAGGATTAGTCACCAGCAAAAAAGCGGCGAAGGTCGAAAGAACGGCGAAAAAATCGCGCGTTCAGGCGCGTGAAGCTCGGGCGGCAGTAGAAGAAAATAAAAAGGCTCAGCTTGAGCGTGATAAACAGCTTAGCGAGCAACAAAAACAAGCGGCGTTGGCGAAAGAATATAAAGCCCAGGTGAAGCAGCTTATTGAAATGAACCGAATCACCATTGCCAATGGCGATATTGGTTTTAACTTCACTGACGGTAATCTGATTAAGAAAATCTTTGTCGATAAGCTCACGCAAGCGCAGTTGATTAATGGTCGTCTGGCGATTGCTCGCTTGTTGGTCGATAACAATAGCGAAGGTGAATACGCCATTATTCCCGCCAGCGTTGCCGATAAAATTGCTCAGCGTGATGCCAGTAGTATTGTGTTACATAGTGCACTCAGCGCCGAAGAGCAGAATGAAGATGATCCGTATGCCGACTTCAAAGTGCCTGATGATTTGATGTGGTAAACATAGATAAGCCGTGCGCAGATGCCTGATGCGACGCTTTGCGCGTCTTATCAGGCCTACGGTTTACGAGCGAAATGTGGGCCGGATAAGGCGTTTACGCCGCATCCGACAGTCGTGCACAGATGCCTGATGCGACGCTTTTCGCGTCTTATCAGGCCTACGGTTTATGGGCGAAATGTAGGCCGGATAAGGCGTTCACGCCGCATCCGGCAGTCGTGCGCAGATGCCTGATGCGACGCTTTGCGCGTCTTATCAGGCCTACGGTTTACGGGCGAAATGTAGGCCGGATAAGGCGTTTACGCCGCATCCGGCAGTTGTGGGCTATGCTCAACGCATATTCAATTTATTGGCGTGGTACGCAATATGCTCGCCAATAAAACTGGAGACAAAATAATAGCTGTGGTCGTAACCTTCGTGATAACGGATTAACGCCTTGATATTCATCTCCTGACAGACCTTTTCAAGATTTTGAGTCCGCAGCTGTTCCACGTAAAAATCATCACTCAACCCCTGATCAACCATTATTTCCGCAACGCGTTGACCTTGTGAAATAAGGCTCACCGGATCGTAATCCAACCAGGTTTCTTTATTTTCACCAAGATACGCGGCAAAGGCTTGCTGGCCCCACGGTACTTGCGAAGGGGAAACAATGGGCGAAAACGCCGAGACGCTGACATATTCATCTGGATTACGTAACGCCAGTACCAGCGCGCCCAGCCCGCCCATAGAATGACCTGAAATAGACTTTCTGGCCGTTGCCGGAAAATGTTGCATCACTAAATCCGGCAGCTCGTTGCGGATATAGTCATACATTTTGAAATTTTCATTCCACGGCGCTTGCGTCGCGTTCAGGTAAAACCCGGCACCTTGCCCGAGATCGTAACGGTCGGCATCAGCGACATGACTGCCTCGCGGACTGGTGTCCGGCGCAACAACAATAATGTTGTGTTCAGCCGCGTAACGCTGCATTCCCGATTTGGTAATGAAATTCTGCTCGTTGCAGGTCAGGCCCGAAAGCCAGTACAGCACCGGCAATTTTTCATTCGTGGCTTTTGGTGGGAGATAGACGCCGACATTCATTTCACATTTCAGTGATTGGGAATAATGCCGATACACATTTTGCCAGCCGCCAAAGCTGGCGTGTTTTTCAATGAGTTCCATCAGTCATTATCTCACGGTTAATTCCCCGGACGGCTGCCCGGGGACGGTATTAAGAACCTCGTCTGAACTGGACGGGGCAAACCTGCGGGAAATCAGTAACGAATTACGGTTCGAATGGATTTGCCTTCATGCATCAGGTCGAAGGCGTCATTAATTTCATCCAGGCTCATGGTATGCGTAACAAACGGTTCCAGGTCGATATCACCTTTCATCGCATCTTCAACCATACCCGGTAACTGGGAACGACCTTTCACGCCACCAAACGCAGAACCTTTCCATACGCGACCGGTGACCAACTGAAATGGGCGCGTTGAAATTTCCTGACCGGAACCTGCTACCCCGATGATTACCGACTGACCCCAGCCGCGGTGTGCGCTTTCCAGCGCCGCACGCATCACGTTGACGTTACCGATGCATTCAAAGGTATGGTCGATACCCCATTTGTTGATATCCAGCAGGACATCTTTAATCGGTTTGTCGTAGTCATTCGGATTAATGCAGTCGGTGGCACCGAAACGACGCGCCAGATCGAATTTCTTCGGGTTCGTATCAATAGCAATAATCCGTCCCGCTTTCGCCTGACGTGCACCCTGAACCACAGCCAGACCAATCGCGCCAAGACCAAACACGGCAACAGAATCACCTGGCTGGACTTTAGCGGTGTTGTGTACCGCGCCAATACCGGTGGTCACGCCACAGCCCAGCAGGCAGACGTGTTCATGGTTTGCTTCTGGATTAATTTTGGCCAGAGACACTTCCGCGACCACGGTGTATTCACTGAATGTAGAACAGCCCATGTAGTGATAAAGCGGCTGCCCGTTGTAAGAAAAACGGGTGGTGCCGTCTGGCATCAGGCCTTTGCCCTGGGTTTCGCGAACCGCGACACAGAGGTTGGTTTTGCCGGAACGACAGAACTCACACTCGCCGCACTCTGCGGTATAAAGTGGAATCACATGGTCGCCAGGTTTGACGCTGGTTACGCCTTCACCGACTTCAACCACAACGCCAGCCCCTTCGTGACCAAGAACGACCGGGAATACACCTTCCGGGTCATCGCCGGAGAGGGTAAATGCGTCGGTATGGCAAACGCCGGTATGGGTAACTTTGATCAGCACTTCACCTTTTTTCGGTGGTGCAACGTCAATTTCAACGATTTCCAGCGGTTTACCGGGAGCAAATGCAACGGCAGCACGTGATTTCATCTTTCGCTCTTCCTCAATATGGTAATAGATTCAGCTATTTAAGATAGGCTCGAACCAGTTCAATAGTGTCGTCAACGGATTGGCTGACTTCACGGCTGTAGCAGTCATTTCGGTCAAACGTTTCCCGGATATGGCTTTCAAGCACTTCTGCCATCAGCCCGTTAGCCGCGCCCCGAACGGCGGCTATCTGTTGGAGTATGGCACGGCATTCGGCATCACCCTCCAGCGACCGTTCCAGAGCATCAATCTGCCCCCGAATACGACGAACTCGAGTAAGGACCTTTTTCTTCTCTTCCGGAGTACTGGGCATTTCGCACCTCATCATCTGCACGCAATATACTATAGGGGGGTATGCTATATGTCAATGCATACCCCCTATAGTATATAACACTGGAGAATAAAATTTATCCGGTGAATGTGGGCGGAAAACGAAAAGGAAAGTGTTTGGGCGCTAATCGGCAGGGAAGGCCGCCCTGGATAGCGGGCGGCAGAAGGAATCAAAATTTCCAGGTCAGATGGGCTGCGAGTTGCAAGCCGTCATAATCATCGGTTGGGGTGTCGTACCACACTTTACCTGCCGTCAGCCCCAAATTAAGTTGCTCTGTTAAAGGCTGAATACGCTGTAAACTGACGCTCTTCATACTGCCGTGTCGTGTCTCTGGCGACCAGTCATAAGTGTAAGCTCCGGTCCCGCGAGTTAGCCAAAGCTGGGTATAACCACCGCCGCGCGTGTCGTTCAGGCGCAGGGAAATCATATTGCTGTAACTGCCGCCCGCATCGCTTGAGTCATAATGGGTATAGCGATAGCTGGTGATCACCGGGCCGGTATAAAGCGAAACGCCACCTTGCCAGGCATTAACGTCAACGTCATCGTAATATTTGGTGTAGCGATAACCGGTCGTGAACACCGTTTTTGGCAGCAGGGCCAGGTTAATATCCTGACGAAAATCCTGGCGGGCAAAGACCGGCGTATTATCTGCAAATGCAATACCCGTTCGGGTCGTCAGCCAGTTATTCCATTTATACCAGACAGCACCCTGGCCGCGTGTGGCATTGAAACTTTCAGTCTCGTAATCTCGACGTCCCTGGGAAAGATTGAAAAGCAGTGTTGCGTTTTCAACTTTTGCAACCAGTTCGGCATACGCTAAATTACGGTTACCATGATCGCCAGAATAATCGGTGAAATCGTAGCCTGCGGTAATAGATGTTAACCCGGCATAAGCGGGCAATGCGCTAAAGACTACTGCCGCTAATAACGTCCGTTTTATCATTTTAATCTCCTGTACGGATAAGTTCTTGCCGGAGTGAGTAATTTCCGGTAGGTAAATTACGTTCTACAATAACGTGTGGACCAAGCTGTGTATTCGGAGAAATAATTCGCCCCGGTAAAATAATAACCTGCACGCCAAGGCGTGAACGCTGCCCGATATAACAACCTAATTTATCGCATCCAGTAGCGATAGTACCTTCCGCGGTGCGAACCGATACTGGCTGTTCATCCAGGCGATGATTACTGGTACGCACCAGCGCGCCTAAATATGCCCCGCTTGCTACCACCGAGTCGGCAATAAAACATTGTGGGCCAATCGTTGCTTCCGCTTCAATAACCGCATTTTTTATTTCTGTGGCAAAACCAATTTTTACACCATTGCTGATTACCGTGTTGGGGCGAATAAAAGCATAATTGCCAATCAGGCAATTTGCGCCAATCACTACCGGTCCTTGAATCACTGCACCGTGGCAAATACGGGTATTGGTGCCAATAATAACTTCACCAGCACTCTCATCAATAATTACCTGGTCTGCAATCTGAATATTTTTCTCTTTAACATTAAGCTTCAGATAGCTTTTCAGTTCCTGCGACAGAAGAGTTGGAATAAGCGGTTGGCGCTTCCACCAGTGCGGAATAACGGGTGGGTTTGTCGCGCTGAGGTTCGCGTCCAGTAAAAAAGGCAATAAGTCCATAAATAATCCAGATGGCATAAGCTAATAATACATACACAACGGAAAAAGGCGCTAAAGGCACCAATAACCAGCAACGATGAAACCAGGCGCTAAAAGCACCAATAACACAAACTATGCCGACCCAGATAAGCGGAAACATTGCCAATATTACGCCATGTGGCCCGGTGGCGATGAATTCATTAAACCAGGTAGTGAGATAAATCCCAACGCCATAAAGCACAACCAGCAGCATGGGGAAAATACTGAATATGCCAAAGCGGCTAAATAAAAGTTTTTTATGTAGGCGCATACATACCGCGTAGCCTACAATCCAGCGCCGCCAGCGTCGCCATTCATCAAGCGGACTATTGCATTCCTGCGGATAAACAATGCAGCGATTCGCCTGACGAATACAGTAGCCATTAGCCACCAACGTCCAGGTGAGGTCGAGGTCTTCGACTTTGGTACGATCAGAGAAACCAAATTTACGCAGCACATCGGTGCGAAACATTCCGCAGGCTCCGCTGACAATAAACGGCGCACCACCCAATAGCTGCTGTAGCGTGCGCTTCATAACGATCATTGGCAACTTCACCGTTGCGCGGATGTGCGGCAGCAGGCCAGCGCCTTTTAACGCGGTGGAGGGAATGCCGCCTACAGCGTCAGCGCCGCGCTCAATTTCCGCCAACATATAGCCCATGCCGTTTTTATCGGGCGGGACGTAGGTATCGGCATCGCTTAAAAAAACCTGGTTGCAGGTGGCGTAGTTGAGGCCATTCATTAGCGCACCACCTTTACCGGTATTTTTTTGCGTGACGGCAACAAAGCGGTCGCCCCATTTACGTTTTACTTCTGCCATGACTGCTTCGGTATTATCAGTGGAGCCGTCGTTAACGCAAATTACCCGGCAAAAATAAGGGTTGCGTAGCAGATTTTCCAGCGACTGAGCCAGACAAGGGCCTTCGTTATAGGCAGGAATAATTGCGTCAATGCAGCCTTTTTTTTGGCTGGGCTTACGCCTTAACGTACTCAGGAACCATAGTAATATTGCTACGGCCATACATATAAAGATCCAGGTTTTCATGCAATCTGCTCAAAGAATCATTTTATGAATAACAAAGCCTTCACCCAGGTCGCTATTGACCTGTTGTCCGCGAAATTGTGCGACAGCACGCAAACGTTCTGGGCGCATATAATCACGCAGACTCTGACTTTTATGTTTTTGTAACGCGTTTAGTTTTATAGAAAAATATTTCTCTTCCACGGATTCAAAAACCTGGGGCATAAATGAAAGCCAGGTACTTGGCGTTTCGTAGCCGAGAATTTGAGGAATTGCCCGACAGGCCACCATTGACGCCTGATAAACGGCCAGATGATCCTGATGGCGGTCGGCATCATGCATGGTATAGACACGAATGATTTCAACATCAGACGGAATTTGAGACTTAATGATATTTTCCAGGGCGGTAATCATATCATTGAGATGTAAATGAGCACGGGTATCAGCAAAATTAAGATGAATAGTCTGCTGGCATCCTAATATCTTTAGGGCTTCGCGTGACTCTGCGTGGCGATCGATTATTCTATCGGTACCAGAATTGCCGGTAGTCATAACTACGGCAGCAATATAAATTCCTTTTTGCGCAAGACGAGCGAGCGATGCGCCGCAGCCTAATTCTATATCGTCAGGGTGTGCGCCAATAGCAAGAATACCTTTCTTTTTATTTTTTGAAGAAAGGAGAGCAGAATTTAAAACCTTATCCACTTAATGACACTCCATTTTAATTATTATACTGCAAGCGCAGCGATACGCGCAGAGACGTAATCTCTGGCGCAAGCAGACGTTAAAATTTATACGTAGTGAAAGTTGCTAATAACTTAGTGCCAGGATGCTATGAGGGCCTGAAAATCGACAGGGTAAAGTTTTTTTTACGTAGTTCATATGTTATGTTTTTGTGTGTTTGCTATGTATAGTTATTTTCTTTTGTGCATTGTATTTAGATGTGAATTAGTTTGTCAATTAATTGCATTTAAAAAATATGTTCAATGAACGGATATTGTTTATATACATGTTGTGAATGTAATATGCGGTGGGTGAAAAACAATACAATAGTATATTTAATGCGAATATAATAACTTTGTCATATATTTTGGTTTTAATAAAAACAAGAAGATAGTAAATCTCGTAATCTGACTTTTTATGCATCAATAAAATGCAGTACAGCAATTTCCCCGAGTTGTGGGATGATGCTAATTGCATAATTAACCTTTCCTTTGCTGTTTTTTTGCTAAGAATAAAATCATCTGTACCATAACGACTAATTCTTTTATCAAATGTCTTTGTCCGCGAATACTGCTCCCATAACAAGACAGGGGAGCAGACAATCATGGCAATTTCATCGCGTAACACACTTCTTGCCGCACTGGCATTCATCGCTTTTCAGGCGCAGGCGGTGAACGTCACCGTGGCCTATCAAACCTCCGCCGAACCGGCGAAAGTCGCACAGGCTGATAACACCTTTGCCAAAGAGAGCGGGGCGACGGTGGACTGGCGTAAGTTTGACAGCGGGGCCAGCATCGTGCGGGCCTTGGCATCGGGCGATGTGCAAATCGGTAATCTTGGTTCCAGCCCATTGGCGGTAGCTGCCAGCCAACAGGTGCCGATTGAAGTCTTCTTGCTGGCGTCAAAACTGGGCAACTCTGAGGCGTTGGTGGTAAAGAAAGCCATCAGCAAACCGGAAGACTTGATTGGTAAACGTATCGCCGTGCCGTTTATCTCCACGACACACTACAGCCTGCTGGCGGCGCTGAAACACTGGGGCATTAAACCTGGGCAAGTGGAGATAGTGAACCTGCAGCCGCCCGCGATTATCGCCGCCTGGCAACGGGGAGATATCGATGGCGCTTATGTCTGGGCGCCGGCGGTTAACGCCCTGGAAAAAGACGGCAAGGTGCTGACCGATTCTGAACAGGTCGGGCAGTGGGGGGCGCCAACGCTGGACGTCTGGGTAGTGCGGAAAGATTTTGCCGAGAAACATCCAGAGGTAGTGAAAGCGTTCGCCAAAAGCGCCATCAATGCTCAGCAACCGTATATTGCTAACCCTGACGCCTGGCTGAAACAGTCGGAAAACATCAGCAAACTGGCGCGTTTAAGCGGCGTGCCGGAAGGCGATGTGCCGGGGCTAGTGAAGGGAAACACCTATCTGACGCCGCAGCAGCAAACGGCAGAACTGACCGGACCGGTGAACAAAGCGATCATCGACACTGCCCAGTTTTTGAAAGATCAGGGCAAAGTCCCCGCCGTGGCGAATGATTACAGCCAGTACGTTACCTCTCGCTTCGTGCAATAAAAGGAGGCGCAGATGCTGCAAATCTCTCATCTTTACGCCGATTATGGCGGTAAACCAGCACTGGAAGATATCAACCTGACGCTGGAAAGCAGCGAGCTGCTGGTTGTGCTGGGACCGTCCGGCTGCGGCAAAACCACGTTGCTGAATTTAATTGCTGGTTTTGTGCCTTATCAGCACGGCAGCATTCAACTGGCGGGCAAACACATTCAGGGACCGGGAGCAGAACGCGGCGTGGTTTTTCAGAATGAAGGATTGCTACCGTGGCGCAATGTGCAGGATAACGTGGCGTTCGGTCTGCAACTGGCGGGGATGGAGAAAATGCAGCGTCTGGAAATTGCTCTCCAGATGCTGAAAAAAGTAGGTCTGGAAGGCGCAGAAAAACGCTTCATCTGGCAGCTTTCTGGAGGCCAGCGTCAGCGAGTGGGGATTGCCCGCGCGCTGGCGGCAAATCCCCAACTGTTATTACTCGACGAGCCGTTTGGCGCGCTGGACGCCTTTACCCGCGACCAGATGCAAACCTTGTTGCTGAAACTCTGGCAGGAGACGGGCAAGCAGGTGCTGTTGATTACTCACGATATAGAGGAAGCGGTGTTTATGGCGACCGAGCTGGTTCTGCTTTCGCCAGGGCCAGGGCGTGTGCTGGAGCGTCTTCCGCTCGACTTCGCTCGCCGCTTTGTTGCGGGAGAATCGAGTCGCAGCATCAAGTCCGATCCACAGTTTATTGCCATTCGCGAATATGTTTTAAGCCGCGTATTTGAGCAACGGGAGGCGTTCTCATGAGTGTGCTCATTAACGAAAAACTGCATTCGAGTCGGTTGAAATGGCGCTGGCCGCTCTCGCGGCAAGTGACCTTAAGCATTGGTACGTTAGCGGTTTTACTCACCGTATGGTGGACGGTGGCGACGCTGCAACTGATTAGCCCGCTGTTTTTGCCGCCGCCGCAACAGGTACTGGAAAAACTGCTCACCATTGCCGGACCGCAAGGCTTTATGGACGCCACGCTGTGGCAGCATCTGGCTGCCAGCCTGACGCGCATTATGCTGGCGCTATTTGCAGCGGTGTTGATCGGTATTCCGGTCGGGATCGCGATGGGACTTAGCCCTACGGTACGCGGCATTCTGGATCCGGTAATCGAGCTTTATCGTCCGGTGCCGCCGCTGGCCTATTTGCCGCTGATGGTGATCTGGTTTGGTATTGGCGAGACGTCGAAGATCTTACTGATCTATTTAGCGATTTTTGCACCGGTGGCGATGTCGGCGCTGGCGGGGGTGAAAAGCGTCCAGCAGGTTCGCATCCGTGCCGCCCAGTCGCTGGGGGCCAGCCGTATACAGGTGCTGTGGTTTGTCATTTTGCCTGGCGCGCTGCCGGAAATCCTCACCGGATTACGCATTGGTCTGGGTGTGGGTTGGTCTACGTTGGTGGCGGCGGAGCTGATTGCCGCAACGCGAGGCTTAGGTTTTATGGTCCAGTCAGCAGGTGAATTCCTCGCGACTGACGTGGTGCTGGCGGGGATCGCGGTGATTGCGATTATCGCATTTCTTTTAGAACTGGGTCTGCGTGCGTTACAACGCCGCCTGACGCCCTGGCATGGAGAAGTACAATGAGTGAACGTCTGAGCATTACCCCGCTGGGGCCGTATATTGGCGCACAAATTTCGGGTGCCGACCTGACGCGCCCGTTAAGCGATAATCAATTTGAACAGCTTTACCATGCGGTGCTGCGTCATCAGGTGGTTTTTCTGCGTGAACAGGCGATAACGCCACTGCAGCAACGTGCGCTGGCCCAGCGCTTTGGCGAACTGCATATTCATCCTGTTTATCCTCATGCCGAAGGGGTTGACGAGATCATCGTACTGGACACCCATAACGATAATCCGCCGGATAACGACAACTGGCACACCGATGTGACATTTATTGAGACGCCGCCAGCAGGGGCGATTCTCGCAGCGAAAGAGTTGCCATCGTTCGGCGGCGATACGCTCTGGACCAGCGGTATTGCTGCCTATGAGGCGCTTTCTGTTCCTTTCCGCCAGCTTTTGAGCGGGCTGCGTGCGGAGCATGATTTCCGTAAATCGTTCCCGGAATACAAGTACCGCAAAACCGAAGAGGAACATCAACGTTGGCGCGAGGCGGCCGCGAAGAATCCGCCGTTGTTACATCCAGTGGTGCGTACTCATCCGGTGAGCGGCAAACAGGCACTGTTTGTTAATGAAGGATTTACCACGCGAATTGTCGATGTCAGCGAGAAAGAGAGCGAAGCCTTGTTAGGCTTTTTGTTTGCCCATATCACCAAACCGGAGTTTCAGGTGCGTTGGCGCTGGCAACCGAATGATATTGCGATTTGGGATAACCGCGTGACTCAGCATTATGCGAATGCCGATTATTTGCCACAGCGACGGATTATGCATCGCGCAACGATTCTCGGGGATAAACCGTTTTATCGGGCGGGGTGAAGAGGAAATGCCGGGTTGGGATAACCCGGCATAATGATCATTAACGCAGAATCTTCTTCTCAGCCAGATCCAGCGCAAAGTAGCTGAAAATCAAATCCGCACCCGCACGCTTAATCGAACCTAAGCTTTCGAGCACCACTTTCTCTTCATCTATAGCACCTGCCAGCGCGGCGAATTTAATCATCGCGTACTCGCCACTCACCTGATACGCGCCAATCGGCAATTCAGTACGTTCACGCAGCTCACGCACGATGTCGAGGTACGCACCAGCTGGTTTAACCATCAGGCAGTCTGCGCCCTGGGCTTCATCCAGCAGTGACTCACGAATCGCCTCACGACGGTTCATTGGGTTCATCTGATAGCTTTTGCGATCGCCTTTTAATGCGCTTCCGGCAGCTTCACGGAACGGTCCATAAAAGGAAGAGGCGAATTTGGTCGAATACGACATAATCGCCGTATCTTTAAAGCCCGCAGCGTCCAGCGCCTGGCGAATCGCCTGTACCTGGCCGTCCATCGCGGCGGAAGGGGCGATAAAGTCTGCGCCTGCAGCAGCAGCAACCACGGCTTGCTTGCCTAAATTTTCCAGAGTCGCGTCGTTGTCGACGCCGTGATCGCACAACACGCCGCAGTGTCCGTGAGAAGTGTATTCACAGAAACAGGTGTCTGACATGACGATCATTTCTGGCACGGTCTGCTTGCAGATGCGCGACATACGCGCCACCAGACCATCTTCCCGCCAGGCATCACTGCCGGTTTCATCAGTATGGTGAGATATGCCGAAAGTCATCACTGAACGAATACCGGCGTTGGCGATGCGTTCAATTTCGCGTGCCAGATGTTTCTCTGGAATGCGCATCACGCCAGGCATGGCTTCAACGGCTTTGTAGTCGTCAATTTCTTCTTCAACAAAGATCGGCAACACCAGGTCGTTAAGGCTAAGTGTTGTCTCTTCAAACATAGCGCGCAGCGCAGGAGATTTGCGCAGGCGACGAGGGCGTTGGATTAAGTCTGTCATGGTCTGCCTGATGTTTGTGGAATTAAGGTGCACAGTATACCTGAAGCGGGGCCGGAGTGTTTTACGAAAGTTGTCGCGATGTTGATAAGAAGAGAATGAAAGAGAGGCCAGGACATCTTTGTAATAGAAATAGCAATGATTTTATATTCACTGAAAATATTTTTAATTTTTATATATAACTCTTAATTATTGTTTTTGTTGATTTGGTTGGGCTGTCAAAAATTGAATGGCTTAAAGTTCATTGTTTATTGATAAATTATTTATCTGATTTGTTGGTTTGATATTTTTAGAGGCTATGCTTCAAAATCAACCCTTTCATTAACGTGTTGAAATATTGTGTTTTTATCGATTTTTCCTTTGCGCGTGCGGATGTTTTTTATATATGTCCACATTCGGACTTAGGGGAAAGAATAATTGAACCATTCGTCTGTAACGCAGCATAATCGTTAGCGCGAAACATAATATGTTTTCTATGCATTGATAATTGATGGATCAACTTATTACGTCCCTGAGGAGGGATGACAAATGCACTCCTGGAAAAAGAAACTTGTAGTATCACAATTAGCATTGGCTTGCACTCTGGCTATCACCTCTCAGGCTAATGCAGCGACCAACGATATTTCTGGTCAAACTTACAATACTTTTCATCACTACAACGACACCACTTATGCTGATGACGTTTACTATGATGGTTATGTAGGCTGGAACAACTATGCCGCTGATAGCTATTACAACGGCGATATCTACCCGGTCATTAATAACGCTACCGTTAACGGCGTAATTTCTACCTACTATCTGGACGACGGTATTTCTACTAATACCAACGCCAATAGTCTGACAATCAAAAACAGCACTATTCACGGTATGATTTATTCCGAGTGCATGACAACTGATTGTGCTGATCGTGCGGATGATTACTACCATGACCGTCTGGCGCTGACCGTTGATAACTCAACGATCGACGACAACTACGAACACTATACATATAACGGCACCTACAATAATGCCGCTGATACTCATGTTGTAAACGTATTTAACATTGGTACGGCTATCACTCTGGATCAGGAAGTTGATCTGTCCATCTCTAATAACTCTCACGTAGCAGGTATTACGCTGACTCAGGGTTATGAGTGGGAAGATATCGACGACAACACTGTCAGCACTGGTGTAAACAGCAGCGAAGTATTTAATAATACCATCGCTGTTAAAGATTCTACCGTGACCTCTGGTTCATGGACTGATGAAGGTACTACTGGTTGGTTTGGTAATACCGGTAATGCCAGTGATTACAATGGTAATGGCTGGAATGCTGATGATATCGCATTAGCCGTTATTGCACATCCTGATGCTGATAACGCTATGCAGACCACTGCAACATTCGATAATTCCACACTGATGGGTGATGTATTCTTCTCAAGTAACTTTGATGAGAACTTCTTCCCACATGGTCGTGATAGCTATCGTGATGCTGACGGTGATGTAGATACTAACGGTTGGGATGGTACCGATCGCTTGGATCTGACCCTGAACAATGGTAGCAAGTGGGTTGGTGCAGCAATGTCTGCACATCAGGTTGGTGTTGATATTGATGGCGATGGTGTAAATGAATCTTATACCTATGATATCAATACCGAAGCCACTGCCACTCTGATCGACATCGCAGCTAACAGCCTGTGGCCTTTATCAACAGTGGGCGTGGAAAATAGCGACTCTGCATACAGCGAATTTGATCACATCATCGGTAACGAAGTTTACCAGAGCGGTCTGTTCAATGTGACCTTGAACACCGGTTCACAGTGGGATACCACCAAAACTTCTCTGATCGACACTCTGAGCATCAACAGTGGTTCAACTGTTAATGTTGCTGATTCAATGCTGATTTCTGACTCTATCTCTCTGACAGGTCTTTCTGCGCTGAACATCAACGAAGATGGTCACGTTGCAACTGATTCACTGACTATCGACAACAGTACCGTAACCATCTCTGATGAAGTTTCTGCTGGTTGGGCTGTAGGTGATGCAGCTCTGTATGCGAACAACATCAAAGTGACTAACGACGGTATTCTGGATGTAGGTAACACCGCGGCGAATGCTCTTCAGGTTGATACTCTGAACCTGACCAGCACCACTGATACCAGTGGTAACATTCACGCTGGTGTATTCAACATCGAAAGCAACCGCTTCGTACTTGATGCAGACCTGACCAACGACCGTACCAACGACACTACCAAGTCAAACTACGGTTATGGCTTAATCGCAATGAACTCTGATGGTCACCTGACTATTAACGGTAACGGCGATAACGATAACACTGCTTCTATCGAAGCTGGTCAGAACGAAGTTGATAACAATGGTGACCATGTTGCAGCTGCAACCGGTAACTACAAAGTTCGTATCGACAACGCTACTGGTGCTGGTTCTATCGCTGACTACAACGGCAACGAGCTGATCTACGTTAACGACAAAAACAGCGACGCTACCTTCTCTGCTGCTAACAAAGCTGACCTGGGTGCATACACCTACGAAGCTCGTCAGGAAGGTAACACCGTTGTTCTGCATCAGACCGAGTTGACTGACTACGCTAACATGGCGCTGAGCATCCCGTCTGCAAACACCAATATCTGGAACCTGGAACAAGACACCGTTGGTACTCGTTTGACCAACTCTCGTCATGGTCTGGCTGATAACGGCGGCGCATGGGTAAGCTACTTCGGTGGTAACTTCAACGGCAACAACGGTACCATTGACTACGATCAGGATGTTAACGGCATCATGGTCGGTGTTGATACCAAAATTGATGGTAACAATGCTAAGTGGATCGTCGGTGCGGCTGCAGGCTTCGGTAAAGGCGACATGAATGACCGTTCTGGTCAGGTGGATCAAGACAGCCAGTCTGCCTACATCTACTCTTCTGCTCGCTTCGCGAACAACATCTTTGTTGATGGTAGCTTGAGCTACTCTCACTTCAACAACGATCTGTCTGCAACCATGAGCAACGGTACTTACGTTGACGGTAGCACCAACTCTGACGCATGGGGCTTCGGTTTGAAAGCCGGTTACGACTTCAAACTGGGTGATGCTGGTTACGTAACTCCTTACGGCAGCATTTCTGGTCTGTTCCAGTCTGGTGATGACTACCAGCTGAGCAACGACATGAAAGTTGACGGTCAGTCTTACGACAGCATGCGTTATGAACTGGGTGTAGATGCAGGTTATACCTTCACGTACAGCGAAGACCAGGCTCTGACTCCGTACTTCAAACTGGCTTACGTCTACGACGACTCTAACAACGATAACGATGTGAACGGCGATTCCATCGATAACGGTACTGAAGGGTCTGCGGTACGTGTTGGTCTGGGTACTCAGTTCAGCTTCACCAAGAACTTCAGCGCCTATACCGATGCTAGCTACCTCGGTGGTGGTGACGTAGATCAAGATTGGTCCGCGAACGTGGGTGTTAAATATACCTGGTAATATTCTTCACTCTGAAGAAATACTGGTAATTTAATCTAAATAATGCCCGTCAAGGATTTGACGGGCATTACTGCAAAGGACGCGCAAATGTTATCTGTAGTTAAACCTCTTCAGGAATTTGGTAAGCTCGATAAATGTTTGTCCAGATACGGCACGCGCTTCGAGTTTAATAATGAAAAACAAGTCATATTCTCCAGTGATGTAAACAGCGAAGACACATTCGTTATTTTAGAAGGTGTTATCTCTCTCCGTAGAGAAGAAAATGTACTTATCGGTATTACGCAAGCCCCCTATATTATGGGACTGGCTGATGGTTTAATGAAAAATGATATACCATACAAATTAATATCAGAAGGAAACTGTACGGGATATCATCTACCAGCCAAACAAACCATTACTCTTATTGAACAAAATCAACTCTGGCGCGACGCTTTTTACTGGTTAGCCTGGCAAAATAAAATCCTGGAATTACGCGACGTTCAGCTCATTGGGCATAATTCCTACGAGCAAATCCGTGCGACGTTATTATCAATGATTGATTGGAATGATGAATTACGATCACGCATTGGCGTAATGAATTATATCCATCAACGTACACGCATATCACGTTCCGTCGTGGCAGAAGTTCTTGCGGCTTTACGCAAGGGCGGCTATATCGAAATGAATAAAGGCAAACTGGTCGCTATCAACCGTTTGCCTTCAGAGTATTAATCAGGACGCGGGAATGACCATCGGTTTATTCCCGCTAAGTTCGGTCACCAAATCATTGATGCCATCGCTCATATTTTTAAACCGTGTTAATGGTGAGCGGGTCACGACCACAAACGCACCGATATTTTTTTGCGGGATCATCGCCATATAGGTAATGAAACCACCGCCACCACCGGTCTTCTGAATAATACCCGGACGTCCATCCTTCGGTGCCATATACACCCAGCCTAAACCGAGTGCATCCGCTCTGCCTGGCACATCCATGCCAATCACTTTCGTAAACTGTGCACGCTGATAAATCAGCGTCTGCATGCGATCCGCCTGGTTACTACGCTGATAAAAATCAGAAGACAAATATTGCTGCATCCAGCGCATCATATCGCCAGGTGTGGAATAAACGCCGCCGCTGCCAATGGCCGCCAGCGTATTGTTACACGGACTGGCACCGCGTTCTGCAACCATCAAACGGCGGCACTGGTCCGGTGATGGTGTGTAGGTGGTGTCTTTCATCCCCAGCGGACGGGTAATTTGCTCTTCAAACAATTGGGTATAAGGCTTGCCGGATGCATTCGCCAGCGCATCCGCCAGCAGGTCGAACGCAAGGTTGGAGTACGCGGCCTGGCTGCCTGGCGCGGCTTTTAGCTTCGCCGTAGAAAGATATTTCCAGCGTTGCTCTCGCGTCGGCCAGACAAACACCGGACGATTTGCCGCGCCGCCGGGCTGTTCACGGGGCAGGGCGCTGGTGTGGGTTGCCAGATTCACCAATGTGATGGGGGCTCCGTTGTAAGTTGGCACGCGTGCGCCTGGCGGGGCATATTTACTCAGTGGATCGTTTAACTTCACTGTCCCCTGGTCCAGCAATTTCACCAGCATCTCACTGGTCATCAACTTGGTGAGCGAAGCAATACGTACTACTGAATCCAACTGCGGGCGAACGTTATTACCAGGGCGAGTTTCGCCATAACTGCGAAAGACACGCTGATTACCGTCGATAACGACCAGCGCCATCCCGGTGGCACCGCTGCCGTAAAAAATATGATCGGCATAGCGATCAACAATATCAGAGGCGAATTCAGGTTCGGCGATAGGTTGCGCCGCGTGGACAGAGGTCAATGACGCCGCACACAGCACGGCAGAAAAAAGCAGACTACGTTTCAACGGTGGTGTCCATAAATTAAATGAAGGTAACTGAGCGTATTTATACTACTCGTTGATGGATTGCAAAGCGCAAATTAGTGCAATAATAGTGTTAAAAACGTAACGGCGCGTAAACACGATCTTTTTCCTGCTCACCAATGTCTGCATTTGTGATCCTGTTCGTGTTAATGCGCTTATGTAAACAATCCTTTGTTTGTGAAATCCGTCGAAACAATTCTTCCCGTCAGGAGGACGAACTAAGCGCCCCGCGGCTGGTCACAATGGGCGGTTTCATTTGGCTGATTCTTTGAAGCGGCCATGCGGTTAATACACAGCAGTTGCTAAAACGATAAGAAGCTAGCAGGAGAGCATATGTTTAAGTCTTTTTTCCCAAAACCGGGAGCCTTTTTTCTCTCGGCCTTTGTTTGGGCATTGATTGCCGTCATCTTCTGGCAAGCGGGAGGCGGTGACTGGGTTGCCCGCATCACCGGGGCCTCTGGGCAGATCCCGATTAGCGCCGCCCGTTTCTGGTCGTTAGACTTCCTGGTTTTTTACGCTTATTACATTGTTTGCGTAGGTCTTTTCGCGCTGTTCTGGTTTATCTACAGCCCACATCGTTGGCAATACTGGTCAATACTCGGCACTGCGCTAATTATCTTCGTGACCTGGTTTCTGGTGGAAGTTGGGGTTGCAGTCAACGCCTGGTATGCACCGTTTTATGACCTGATTCAAACCGCGCTCAGTTCGCCGCATAAAGTGACCATCGAACAGTTTTATCGCGAGGTGGGCGTCTTTCTGGGGATAGCACTGATCGCGGTGGTTATCAGTGTGTTGAACAATTTCTTTGTCAGCCACTATGTGTTTCGCTGGCGTACGGCGATGAACGAATACTACATGGCGAACTGGCAGCAACTGCGCCATATCGAAGGGGCCGCGCAGCGTGTGCAGGAAGACACCATGCGTTTTGCTTCAACGCTTGAGAATATGGGCGTCAGCTTTATTAACGCCATCATGACGCTGATCGCCTTCTTGCCGGTGTTGGTGACGCTCTCCGCGCACGTGCCAGAGTTGCCGATTGTGGGGCACATTCCGTATGGTTTGGTGATTGCTGCGATTATCTGGTCGCTGATGGGGACCGGATTACTGGCGGTTGTGGGGATCAAACTGCCGGGACTTGAGTTTAAAAACCAGCGAGTAGAAGCAGCTTACCGTAAAGAGCTGGTCTATGGTGAAGACGACGCCACGCGTGCGACACCGCCAACGGTGCGCGAGTTGTTCAGCGCGGTACGGAAGAACTATTTCCGCCTCTATTTTCACTATATGTATTTCAACATCGCCCGCATTCTCTACCTGCAGGTCGATAACGTTTTCGGTTTGTTCTTGCTGTTTCCGTCGATTGTTGCCGGTACGATTACGCTCGGCCTGATGACCCAAATAACCAACGTTTTTGGTCAGGTTCGCGGCGCTTTCCAGTATCTGATTAACTCATGGACCACGCTGGTCGAGTTGATGTCGATCTACAAACGTCTGCGCAGCTTTGAACATGAACTGGATAATGACAAAATTCAGGAAGTAACCCATACATTGAGTTAAAAAGGAGAAGTAATGTCGCGAGTCAATCATCTGTCTTCGCTTTCATTGTTGGCGGTTCTGGTTTTAGCGGGGTGTAGCAGTCAGGCGCCACAGCCGTTGAAAAAGGGCGAAAAAGCGATAGATGTGGCGAGCGTGGTGCGGCAGAAGTTACCCGCCAGCGTAAAAGACCGCGATGCCTGGGCGAAAGATCTTGCCACCACTTTTGAAAGCCAGGGGCTGGCACCGACACTGGAAAATGTCTGCTCGGTGCTGGCGGTGGCGCAGCAGGAGTCAAATTATCAGGCAGATCCGGTCGTTCCTGGATTAAGTAAAATCGCCTGGCAAGAGATTGACCGCCGCGCCGAACGGATGCACATTCCTGCTTTTCTGGTTCATACCGCGCTAAAAATCAAATCGCCAAATGGTAAAAGCTACAGCGAACGGTTAGATTCCGTGCGCACGGAAAAGCAGCTGAGTGCAATTTTTGACGATCTGATCAGCATGGTGCCGATGGGGCAGACGCTGTTTGGTTCGCTTAACCCGGTGCGCACCGGTGGGCCGATGCAGGTCAGCATTGCTTTTGCCGAACAGCATACCAGGGGGTATCCGTGGAAAATGGACGGTACGGTACGTCAGGAGGTCTTCAGTCGTCGCGGCGGATTATGGTTCGGGACTTACCATTTACTCAATTATCCTGCCAGCTATAGCGCGCCGATTTTCCGTTTCGCCGATTTTAATGCCGGTTGGTACGCCAGTCGTAATGCCGCGTTTCAGAATGCAGTCAGCAAAGCCAGCGGCGTGAAGCTGGCGCTGGATGGTGATTTGATTCGTTATGACAGTAAAGAGCCGGGTAAAACAGAACTGGCGACGCGTAAGCTGGCGGACAAACTGGGAATGAGCGATAGCGAAATTCGTCGTCAGCTCGAGAAAGGGGATAGTTTCTCTTTTGAAGAGACGGCGTTGTATAAGAAGGTTTATCAACTCGCCGAAGCGAAAACGGGTAAATCGCTACCGCGTGAAATGTTGCCCGGTATTCAACTGGAAAGCCCGAAAATCACCCGTAACCTTACCACCGCATGGTTTGCGAAGCGCGTCGATGAAAGACGAGCGCGTTGTATGAAGCCGTGACCAATAGGTAATCGTAGGCCAGATGTTTACGTCGCATCTGGCAAAATAAATCTTACTGGCGGCGATGTCGCCAGTGCAGCCACACCGCAACCACCGCAAAGATGAAGCAGCCAACCAAAAACGGGATCAGCCCGAAAATGGTGCCGACTCCCAGACCAATTTCTACCCGTGGGCGGCCTGTCTCCTGGACCTGCATTAAATGCTCATAGACACCTGGCGCATGCACCAACAAATTCAGCAATTGCGCTCCAGCCCAAAAGCAAAACAGCACAAACAATGCATAGGCAATGTTGCCAGGCGTTGAAGAGGCATCGCGATATTTTCCGCTAAACAGCGATTTTGACAGGGTGAAATCAGCCATAAAAACCTCCGGAAGTCATCTGCTTCTCTTCTGGTGTGATACCAGCGGCTTATGGCAAGTCTGACAGGTCATTGGGATTGTCAATATCAGAATCATGGTAAATTGATGTTGGGAATATTCCCGAAGCGAGAATCTTCGTCATGAGTCACAAAATTGCAACCTTAAGTTAAATTTCTTAACAGTCCTGGAAATGCTGTCTACACCACAGACGGATGTTGCAGAATATGCAAGGATGTTGTTTTTCGTTAACGGAGCTGCCATGAATCTGCCTGTAAAAATCCGCCGCGACTGGCATTACTATGCGTTCGCCATTGGCCTTATATTCATTCTTAATGGCGTAGTGGGGTTGCTGGGGTTTGAAGCTAAAGGTTGGCAGACCTATGCCGTCGGTCTGGTGACGTGGGTGATGAGTTTCTGGCTGGCGGGGCTGATTATTCGTCGTCGCGATGACGATACTGAAAACGCCCAATAACAGAAGATTGGGCGTTCTGGAGTGCTGGCAAAGTGCTCGTTGTTTATGCCGGATGCGGCGTAAACGCCTTGTCCTGTCTACAAAATCGTGCAAAATCAGTATATTGCAATTATCTGGTAGGCCTGGTAAGCGAAGCGCATCAGGCAATCTTACGTTTGCCATCAGCCTGAAATGCCCAACAAAAAGTTATTGGGCATCCAAAAATCACATGGTGGTTTTCAATGCGTTATCCGCTGCGTGACGCTCCAGCGCCAGCTCAATCAAACGCGTGATCAGGTCGGTGTAGCCCAGGCCACTGGCTTGCCACAGCTTCGGATACATACTGATGTTGGTAAAGCCTGGCAGCGTGTTGATCTCGTTGATCACCACCTCGTTTTCCGGCGTTAAAAAGACGTCTACACGCGCCATGCCAGCACATCCCAACGCCTGGTAAGCCTGAACGGCAATCGCCCGAATTTTATCGTTGATTTCCGGCGCGATGTCCGCCGGAACCACCACTTTCGCGCCATCTTCGTCAATGTACTTGGTGTCGTAGGCGTAGAAATCGCTGGTCAGTACGATCTCGCCACAGGTACTGGCTTGCGGATTGTCATTACCCAGAACCGCACATTCGATCTCACGACCTTTGATCCCTTGCTCAACGATCACCTTGTGATCGAATTCGAACGCCAGATCGACAGCAAGGGCATACTGCTCTTCGCTGGTCACTTTGCTGACGCCAACAGAGGAACCCTGATTAGCTGGTTTTACAAACAGCGGCAACCCAAGTTTAGACTTCACTTCGGCGAAGCTGATTTTGTGGCGATTGGCGCGTGTCAGGGTAATAAATGGCGCGATGTTCAATCCAGCGTCACGCAGCAGACGTTTGGTGACGTCTTTATCCATGCATGCAGCAGAAGCCAGAACATCGGAACCGACAAACGGTAGATTGGCGACCCGCAGCATTCCCTGCAAGGAACCATCTTCACCCAACGTACCGTGGACAATTGGGAAAATGACATCCACCGTCGGCAACGGCTGGCCGTTCTGCGCATCAATAAGTTGCTGTTCATGTTTACCCGGCACCTGCGCGAGACTGGTGGCCGAAGGGCGCAGCGCAATATGGGCAGGATCGTCTGCGTTCAGCAAATAATTGCTGGCATCGCTGACGTGCCATTGCCCTTGTTTATCAATGCCCAGCAGCACAACGTCAAAGCGACTTTTATCAATGGCATCGACAATGTTTTTTGCCGATTGCAGAGACACTTCATGTTCTGCTGACTTTCCACCAAAAACGATTCCTACCCGCAGTTTTTCCATCTTAAAAACCTATCCCGTAGAACACAAAGAGCATACATTACCACGACAAAACGGGGGATTCGCGGCCTTCTGACAGTTTGTTGCAATCTTCTGCTGATAAACCGTGCAGCTTGCGGGGGAAGATTCATCGCTGACTAAATTATGTGCGTAAGATCACAAAAATGATGAACGGGAAACTAATTTATTCCTGGTGTGAATTGCTGCCCGGATGGTTATTATACGTAATAATAAGTTAACCAAGAGGATATATTCCATAACTTTTTATTATAAAAAACATTAATAATTGTATACCTATATTTTATGTGTGGAATTATTTAAAAATAGAGAAACGTTTCGCTGATAAATGTGAAAAAAATATTTGCTAAAATTATTTCCTCTGTCATAAAAATACTACATCAAGACTCTATGCAGTTGTGAAACATAATGTTAACTTCTCCATACTTTGGATAAGGAAATACAGATATGAAAAATCTCATTGCTGAGTTGTTATTTAAGCTTGCCCAAAAGGAAGAGGAGTCGAAAGAATTGTGTGCGCAGGTCGAAGCACTAGAGATTATCGTTACTGCGATGCTTCGCAATATGGCGCAAAATGACCAACAGCGGTTGATTGATCAGGTTGAAGGGGCGCTATACTCGGTAAAGCCCGATGCCAGCATTCCTGATGACGATACGGAGCTGCTGCGCGATTACGTAAAGAAGTTATTGAGGCATCCTCGTCAGTAAAAAGTTAAGCCCTCCAACCGTTGTCATAATGCTGTCATGCCAGAGACTTATAGTCGCTTTGTTTTTATTTTTTAATGTATTTGTACATGGAGAAAATAAAGTGAAACAAAGCACTATTGCGCTGGCTCTCTTGCCGTTACTGTTTACCCCTGTTACTAAAGCCCGGACCCCAGAGATGCCAATTCTGGAAAACCGGGCGGCACAGGGGGATATTACCGCGCCTGGCGGCGCTCGCCGATTAACGAGCGATCAGACCGCTGCCTTACGCGATTCTCTTAGCGATAAACCCGCGAAAAATATTATTTTATTGATTGGTGATGGGATGGGGGATTCGGAAATCACTGCCGCACGCAATTATGCTGAAGGCGCGGGCGGTTTTTTTAAAGGGATCGATGCCTTGCCGCTTACCGGACAATACACCCATTATGCGCTGGATAAAAAAACCGGAAAACCAGACTACGTGACCGACTCCGCAGCGTCAGCAACGGCCTGGTCAACTGGCGTCAAAACGTATAACGGCGCGCTGGGTGTCGATATTCATGAAAAAGATCATCCAACGATTCTGGAATTGGCAAAAGCCGCAGGGCTGGCGACCGGCAACGTTTCAACGGCTGAAATACAGGATGCCACTCCCGCCGCGCTAGTGGCGCATGTGACCTCGCGCAAATGCTATGGCCCGAGCGTTACCAGCGAAAAATGCCCGAGCAACGCGCTGGAAAAAGGTGGAAAAGGATCGATTACTGAACAACTGCTTAACGCCCGTGCCGATGTTACGCTTGGCGGCGGCGCAAAAACTTTTGCTGAAACGGCAACCGCCGGTGAATGGCAGGGAAAAACGCTGCGTGAACAGGCACAGGCGCGTGGTTATCAGTTAGTCAGCGATACCGCATCGCTGAATGCGGTGACGGAAGCGAACCAGCAAAAACCCCTGCTTGGGCTGTTTGCTGACGGCAATATGCCAGTGCGCTGGCAAGGACCGAAAGCAACGTACCACGGTAATATCGATAAGCCCGCAGTCACCTGTACCCCGAATCCGCAACGCAATGACAGTGTGCCTACGCTGGCGCAGATGACCGATAAAGCCATTGAACTACTGAGCAAAAATGAGAAAGGATTCTTCCTGCAAGTTGAAGGTGCGTCGATCGATAAACAGGATCACGCCGCGAATCCTTGTGGCCAAATTGGCGAGACGGTCGATCTCGATGAAGCCGTACAGCGGGCGCTGGAATTTGCCAAAAAGGATGGCAACACACTGGTGGTGGTCACCGCTGACCACGCCCACGCCAGCCAGATTGTCGCGCCAGATACCAAAGCGCCGGGTCTGACTCAGGCGTTAAACACCAAAGATGGCGCAGTGATGGTGATGAGTTACGGGAATTCCGAAGAGGATTCACAAGAGCATACCGGTAGCCAGTTGCGTATTGCTGCATATGGTCCGCAGGCTGCGAATGTGGTTGGTTTGACCGATCAGACCGATCTCTTCTACACCATGAAAGCTGCACTGGGGCTGAAATAACACCGAACCCGGCGGCTAATTTTGGCTGTCGGGTGGTTTTTTTGCTGTTAGCAACCAGACTTAAAAGCAGATCAAGGGCGCAAACGCTCCTGGTTAAAATGTGAAGAGGGATGGTGCTATGAAAATAACATTACTGGTTACCCTGCTATTCGGCCTGGTTTTTTTAACCACTGTCGGCGCTGCCGAGAGAACGTTAACCCCACAACAACAGCGTATGACCTCCTGTAATCAACAGGCGACAGCGCAGGCGTTGAAAGGGGATGCCCGTAAGACATACATGAGTGATTGCCTGAAGAACAGCAAATCTGCGCCTGGTGAAAAGAGTTTGACACCGCAGCAGCAGAAGATGCGCGAATGTAATAGTCAGGCGACGCAGCAATCTCTGAAAGGTGATGATCGTAATAAGTTTATGAGTACCTGCCTCAAGAAAGCCGCGTAATACCTATAGTGCTAACGGGTGAGTTAAGAAAATGGCTCACCCGAAATATCATACTCCCGCCTTTCGCCCCATCTCTATAATTTGGGAAAATTGTTTCTGAATGTTCCCAAAAATAATGAATGATGAAAATTTTTACAAAAAAGCGGCGGCACACGGGGAGATACCACCAATAACTCCTCAAAACGAACATCAGCGATCCGGGCTGCGCTTCGCCCGTCGCGTCAGACTACCGCGGGCGGTAGGACTGGCTGGGATGTTCTTACCAATCGCCTCGACGTTGGTTTCGCACCCGCTGTCAGGCTGGTGGTGGCTGGTGTTGGTTGGCTGGGCATTTGTCTGGCCGCATTTAGCCTGGCAGTTGGCTAGCAGGGCCGTTGATCCGCTTGGCCGGGAAATATACAACTTAAAAACTGATGCAGTGTTAGCCGGTATGTGGGTAGGCGTGATGGGCGTAAACGTGCTGCCTTCGATCGCAATGCTGATGATTATGTGCCTGAATTTGATGGGGGCAGGCGGCCCCCGTCTGTTTGTCGCCGGTTTGGTGTTGATGGTCGTTTCCTGCCTTGTCACACTCGAACTCACGGGGATCACTGTGTCGCTCAAGAGTGCGCCGCTGGAATGGTGGCTCTCCCTTCCCATTATCGTCATTTATCCTCTGCTGTTTGGCTGGGTTAGCTACCAGACAGCGACCAAACTGGCTGAACATAAACGACGATTGCAGGTCATGAGTACCCGCGACGGCATGACGGGCGTTTACAACCGGCGTCACTGGGAAATCATGCTACGTAATGAGTTTGATAACTGTCGCCGACACAATCGCGATGCGACGCTATTGATTATTGATATCGACCATTTTAAGAGTATCAACGATACATGGGGTCACGATGTGGGTGATGAAGCCATCGTTGCCCTTACCCGACAGTTACAAATTACCCTGCGTGGCAGCGATGTGATTGGTCGTTTTGGTGGTGATGAATTTGCGGTAATTATGTCAGGTACGCCAGCCGAAAACGCCATTACCGCTATGTTACGTGTGCATGAAGGATTAAATGCATTACGCCTGCCAAATACGCCGCAGGTGATATTACGGATAAGCGTCGGTATCGCGCCGCTGAATCCGCAAATGAGTCACTACCGTGAGTGGCTGAAATCGGCTGATATGGCGCTCTACAAAGCAAAGAGAGCCGGACGTAACCGTACTGAAGTGGCGGCCTGACGTCCGGTGAGAGTCATCAGGACTTGCTAAGTTTTTCTGATATTTTCCATACACTTCGTCATCGCTTCGATTACCGCGGAACGGAATCCTTTCTCTTCCAGAACGCGTACCGCTTCAATGGTTGTGCCTCCTGGTGAGCAGACCATATCTTTCAAGGCGCCCGGATGTTCGCCGGTTTCCAGCACCATTTTCGCGGAGCCCATTACCGCCTGGGCGGCAAACTTGTAGGCTTGCGCGCGTGGCATCCCGCCCAGCACGGCGGCGTCGGCCATCGCTTCGATAAACATAAAGACATAGGCTGGTGAAGAACCGCTCACGCCAACCACTGGGTGGATCATCGGCTCAGCAATGACTTCCGCCTCGCCAAAGCAGCGGAAAATATTCAGCACATCGGCAGTATCTTCAGGAGTGACCAACGCGTTTGGCGTTACGGATGTCATCCCGGCGTTGACCAACGCGGGGGTATTCGGCATGGCGCGGATAATTTTCCGGTCGTGACCCAGCGCCCGGGCAAGTTGGTCGAGCGTAACGCCCGCGGCGATAGAAACCACCAGAGAGTCTTTATTCAGACTGGAAGTGATTTCGCTAAGGACTTTAATCATGATGCCCGGTTTGACGGCAGCAAAGACGATATCGGTAATTTGCGCCACTTCCTGTGCCGATTCTGCGGCGTTGATACCAAACTGTTCATGTAAGGCGGCAACTTTATCCGGGGAGGGGGTATACACCCAGATTTGCCCTGGAAGGACCTGACCGCTGGCAATCAGACCGCCGAGAATGGCTTTTCCCATATTGCCGCAGCCAATAAAACCGATTTTCTTTTCCATTGCACACTCCTGCCGTGAATTCATTATTTTGAAAAGCGCCTGGTCAGAAGCATAAACAGAACTATGCCGGAAGGCAAAAGCGCGACACAATAGAAGATTACCCAACAGAGGATAGCCTTATGACAATATGGGTGGACGCCGATGCGTGTCCCAATGTAATTAAAGAGATTCTGTATCGCGCGGCAGAACGTATGCAGATGCCGCTGGTGTTGGTGGCAAATCAGAGTTTACGCGTGCCGCCATCGCGGTTTATTCGCACGCTGCGCGTCGCGGCAGGTTTTGACGTGGCCGATAATGAAATTGTACGTCAGTGTGAGGCGGGCGATTTGGTGATAACCGCAGATATTCCTTTGGCAGCTGAAGCCATCGAGAAAGGTGCGGCAGCGCTTAATCCGCGTGGCGAACGGTACACACCTGCGACTATTCGTGAACGTCTGACGATGCGCGATTTTATGGATACCCTTAGAGCCAGCGGGATCCAGACCGGAGGGCCAGATAGCCTTTCGCAACGTGACCGCCAGGCATTTGCGGCTGAACTTGAAAAATGGTGGCTGGAAGTTCAGCGTAACCGTTCGTAAATGTAATTTATTATTTACACTTCTTTCTTAATCATTTCTTGTTATAGTAAGGAATGTATTGAAGTTCACTCCTTAAGTGGAATTATTTCTTTACAATCGAAATTGTACTAGTTTGATGGTATGATCGTTATTCTTACGAAACCGGCTTTCGCCGCATTGCGACCTTTTGGGGAAAACCCACGATGACACAACCTCTTTTTCTGATCGGGCCTCGGGGCTGTGGTAAAACAACGGTCGGAATGGCCCTTGCCGATTCGCTCAACTGTCGGTTTGTTGATACCGACCAATGGTTGCAATCACAACTCAATATGACGGTAGCAGAGATCGTCGAAAGGGAAGAGTGGGCAGGATTTCGCGCGAGGGAGAGCGCCGCTCTGGAAGCAGTAACTGCACCATCCACCGTTATCGCGACGGGCGGCGGTATTATTCTGACGGAATTTAATCGCCACTACATGCGTAATAACGGGATTGTGGTTTACTTGTGCGCGCCGGTGTCAGTGCTGGTAAATCGTCTGCAAGCAGCGCCAGAAGAGGATTTACGGCCAACACTCACAGGAAAACCGTTAAGTGAAGAAGTTCAGGAAGTGCTGGAAGAACGCGATGCATTATATCGTGAAGTTGCGCATATTATCGTCGATGCTAACAACGAACCCAGTCAGGTGATCTCTGAAATTCGAACCGCTTTGGCACAAACGGCAAACTGTCATTGTCCTGGCACCTATACTTAATGTTCATCCCGTGAAATAAGGAAGAACAATGCCAACGAAACCGCCTTATCCCCGAGAAGCCAGAATTGTTACGGTAGAAAAAGGCCAGCAAGGACAGACTGTGACCTGGTATCAGCTGCGAGCCGATCATCCCAAACCAGACTCTTTGATCAGCGAACATCCTACGGCCCAGGAGGCGATGGATGCTAAAAAACGCTATGAGGATCCTGATAAAGAGTGACCGCATCAGACTGCTCGGAAGGGACTCTGAGTGCTATTACAACGGACCTGCATCACACTTTTCACAATTCATGTTTTTCAAATAATTAGAATATTAAACAATAACAATCCATTACTGGAACTATTGGGAATCTTTACATTATGCCGTGCGCGTCTGCTGCTACGCTTTTTTTGCATTTGTAGCATCGGCAAGCGCCCGCTGTGGTGCTTAGTATTTGCCCGGTAATTAACGACGAAAAAGAAAGGTGGAAGACAATGAGCGCGTCGTTGGCGATTCTGACCATCGGCATTGTACCAATGCATGAAGTTTGCCGCTTCTGACGGAGTACATTGACGAAAACAATATTTCCCATCATAGCCTGCTGGGGAAATTAAGCCGCGAAGAGGTGATGGCGGAGTATGCGCCAGAAGCAGGCGAAGAAACTATTCTTACATTATTAAATGACAACCAGCTGGCCCACGTTTCACGCCGTAAAATGGAGCGTGATCTACAAAGCGTGATTGAGGTACTCGATAATCAGGATTATGACGTTATTTTGCTAATGAGTACGGCCAACATTAGCAATATGACAGCGCGAAATACGATCTTCCTCGAGCCTTTGCGCATTCTCCCACCGCTGGTTTCCTCCATTGTTGAAGGTCACCAGGTCGGTGTTATTGTACCAGTAGAAGAGCTTTTGGCCGTTCAGGCGCAAAAATGGCAAATTTTGCAGAGAACACCACTATTTTCGCTGGGAAATCCCATTCACGATTCTGAGCAGAAAATCGTTGATGCCGGGAAAGAATTGCTGGCGAATGGGGCGGATGTCATCATGCTGGATTGTTTAGGATTTAATCAGCGTCATCGCGATTTACTGCAAAAAAAGCTCGATGTACCTGTTTTGCTCTCTAACGTATTGATTGCAAGGCTGGCGGCGGAATTGCTGGTGTAATTTTACGTGACAGTTAGCACCTTTGGCCCCTATAGTGAAGAAGATGTTAAACCACCTGACAGGGCCAGTTTATGCTTCAAAGTAACGAATACTTTTCCGGAAAAGTGAAATCGATCGGCTTTACCAGCAGCGATACTGGCCGCGCCAGCGTCGGTGTGATGGTTGAAGGTGAATACACGTTCAGTACTGCGGAACCCGAAGAGATGACGGTGGTCAGCGGGGCGCTGAATGTTTTGCTGCCTGGCGCTACCGACTGGCGCGTGTATGAAGCTGGTGAAGTATTTAATGTTCCAGGCCACAGCGAGTTCCATCTGCAAGTTGCCGAACCGACCTCCTATCTGTGCCGCTATCTGTAATATCGCGCCTTCCCGTCTGAATGGGAGGGCATTTTTCTGAAATATTCCTTATTTCACGAATAATAAAATCTCCGTTGCTGCTAATTTTTCTATTTTCGATATATTCATAATCTATCAAGGTTGATATTAATATCAGTGAAGATTATGAATAAAATAAAAATATTGATCATCTGTATGGTTGTATTTATTGCCACCGAAAAATGTTTACGCTGCTGAGTGGATCACTAGCGATGATCTTATTAAGTCAGATTTCCATATCATGACCGCAGAAGAACGTAATGGAGTTAAAGAGGAAACCGATGATAGTATGGAAGCCTCTTATATGCTTAAAAATAACATTCGTTGGTATTATCATAATGGAGATTTATCAATACCCAGTAATTTTAGTAATAAGCATACCCTGGTAATCAAGGGGAATTTAACCATTAATGGTGATTATGATGATTATTCGGCAGGTGATGGTCAACTCATTGTGTTGGGCAATGTGATTGTCGATAACTTTATTAATCATGATTTCGCATACGTCAAAGGTGAGATGCAAGCGAAAGGTTTAGTCTATGCTGATTATAATGATCATAACTTTGAAGTAATGAAAGGTATTACGGCTCGCGGAATTATTGTTTCAGACAAGGCGACGCAATTTGAGGTTAATAACGCTGAGTTTTATATCAACGAAGATACCAGCAATGAAAATTATGACTGGGATGCGAATATTCGAAAAGCGTATTCGCTGTTTGAGCCCGATCTCTATGGGATTACTGAAATTGAAACCGACAATGTTTTAAATGCCTATCCTGATTATGACAGCGTAGCGGCCAGTATTGTCCAGGGATTGCCGTTGTTTCGCGATAAACCTGTATCGGGGTTAAGTGAAAAATTGCAGTGGATTGAACAGGGCAAGGTCGAAAAATTTGCGGCAGGCAACGTTAAGCATGAAGATCCGCTGGTGGCGCGTTTTCTGACTCGCATGGAGAGTCTGCCAACCGATGTTATGCTGCAATTGCTACAGCATCCTGATGACCAGACACGAGAATATATGGCGCAGCGTTGGCCCGCCAGGCAAATGCATTTACTCACCGCACCTTTTATTAAAGACCAGGCAGTGGCGAAAGGACTGATTAAAAACAGCGATATTTCACCAGAAGTGAATGAAAAATTAATGTCGACGCCTGTCGAGAGCGTCCAACTCGAGCAGGCCAGACAGGATAATCTTTCTCCGGAAATCATTGCCCTATTAAGTCAGAGTCCGTTTCCGATTGTGCGTAAGACGTTAGTCAGCCAGTACGATTACGCGTGGCTGGCGCCAGCATCCGTAGTGGATGAGCTGATAAATAGCGATGATGATGAACTACGCGAACGAATTGCTGGTGCCGATTTGACTACACGACAAGCCGTGGCGCTGAGTAACGATCAATCACTTAAGGTCCGTGAAGCCGTAGCTCATGCCCTTGCGGAACTCAAAGTTACGCGACTTTCTGCAAACATGAGTATTCCCGATATTGAACGTATTGCAGATCAAATGTATCTCGATAATAAAGACCATAAAAATATCGTGATGGCATTATTTATTGCTTTACCTGAAGCGCGCCAACTGTCGCTGGCAAAAGAAGATATACAATATTTACGTGAAGGTGCGCGTTATCTGACGTCAACTGAAGTGATTAACTATCTCCTGACACATCATGATAACCCCGCTGTCTGGAATGAATTAGCACACGATAAACTGCTGCCGTTGGAATATAAGAAAAAAATTGTGGCAGCGCACATTGCAATTAATGATGAGCAAACGGCAAGAAGATCAGGAGCAGGCGTATGATATACAACTGGAACTGATTGATAATGGCATGGTAGATGAAGCAATGCTCAATGACGCCATCGATTTGCTGCCTGATTTACCGGCTGAATATCGTTACCGGATGCGCAATCAGTTATTTGATAAAAATGATTTACCCTCAGAGATTATTACCCGTCTTGATAAGCAATATCGCTTTAATGCTGACTGGGCGCTGTCTGTTACAGACATGACAAATAGTAATCGTAGGCAGTGTGATAGAGGATTACGTCGCTGGAATGATGATGATAGCGTTATTTTAATCGAGCTGGATAAGCTGACAGATAAGCCTGATGACGAGTTTTGGCTGGCATTACTGCAAAGTCGGCATGAACAATTACGTAAAACGGCGTTGATTAATGCGCATACGCCGACTTCCGCATTCACAGCATTGGTTACACCGCAGGATCGTCAGGGAGCGATTGCCAATCCGCAACTGCCTGCTGAGGTGAAAACGGCGTGGTTAAAAGAGGATCCGTCATTACTGTTATTTGCCGATCATCCGGATCCACAACAATTACGTGAATTAGTTAAAACCGGATCGACACGGCAAATTCGCAGTGAAGCGCGCAATAAGCTTGAGGAATTAAAATGAGGTCACGGCCCTGGAGTAAATTACAGCGGGAAATCTATGATTTACTGACGCCGACCATCAATCTGCAAATTCACTGTACCCGTTATCCAATGCGCAGCCAAAATGGTGGAAGCACCGATTTGCCGCGTTACTGGATCACTCTGGATCAAGATGTTATCTGGGATTACCCAAAAGATTTTGTCGCGGGTGATCATGGGGTGCGAAATTTTCACGGCGAAACTTGCTGGTATCCTTACCTGACGGATATTTGTTCAATTTCTGATTTATTGCGTGAATATATTGATACCCCAAAAGCGGAGCTGTTAACGAAACAGTTTGCCAGCGATAAATGGGGGTTAGTGAATATTCTGCGTGCTGCCGACAGGCGAATCGGGACGAGGCGGTTAGATCAGTTACGGCGTAAAACACACAATATTGCAGCGTTAAAAATCATTACCCGACGTAGCGAATGATTAGATTAATGCCTGGCATGGCTTCGTACGCCGGATAAGACGCACCGAGGCGTCGCATCCGGCATTGAAGGCAAACCAGCTATTAACGTTGCGCTTCGCCACCCAATCCTTCGATCAGGTTTTGAATTAACGCTGCCAGTTCGCCGGTCATCAGGATGAAATCGGCGTCAAAGCGCTGGGCAAAATCTTCGCGGTCGATGTCTTCGTTTTGATCGCGCAGTTCGTCGCAGAACTTCAGGCGCTTGAGCGAACCATCGTCGCACATCACAAACTGAACGCGCTGCTGCCAGTCGAGCGCCAGTTTAGTCACCACTTTTCCGGCTTCAATGTGATTGGTGATCTCTTCGCTGGTCAGATCTTGTTTCTTCGCGCGGATCACGCCGCCATCTTCCAGCAGCGATTTCAGCTCGGCTTCATCAAGCAGCTGGAAGCCCTGTGCCGCGCTACCGGAGCGTACCCATTCGGTCAGCGTCAGTTCAATCGGGTTTTCCATGCTCAATGGCACAACCGGTAACGACCCCAGGCTTTTACGCAGCAGTGCCAGCGTATCTTCCGCTTTTTTGGCGCTGGCGCAGTCCACCATGATCAAACCGTTCACCGTGTCGATCCACATCATGGTTTGGCTGAAACGGCTGAAGGCGCGAGGCAGCAGAGAGTGCAACACTTCATCTTTCAGCGAATCTTTTTCGGTTTTCTTCAGCTTACGTGCTTGCTCAGCTTCCAGTTTGGCGATTTTCGCTTCCAGCGCCTGTTTAATGACCGGAGACGGGAGGATTTTTTCTTCTTTGCGCGCGCAGATAACAATTTGACCATTGGCAACGTGCGTTAACGCATCGCTGTGCGATCCCATCGGAGGAACCCAGCCCATCTTCGCCATATCCTGGCTGCCGCATGGGGTAAATGCCATCGAGGCTAGCTGTTTTTCCATCTCTTCTGCACGCAGCGAAATCTCGCGGCTAAGACGGTAAACCATTAAATTTTTGAACCACAGCATGATAATTTCCACGGCCTTGTCGTTAAATTTAGCGGGCATGATAACGAATTGTCGGCGGCCTTGCATTGCCAATCCGGTTGTCCGTCTCTACGCTATTGATATTGAAAAAAATAAGGAGAGTACCGTGCGTATAGGTATCGATTTAGGCGGCACCAAAACTGAAGTGATTGCACTGGGCGATGCAGGGGAGCAGTTGTACCGTCATCGTCTGCCCACGCCGCGTGATGATTACCGGCAGACCATAGAAACGATCGCCACGTTGGTAGAGATGGCGGAGCAGGCGACAGGGCAGCGTGGAACAGTGGGGATGGGGATCCCAGGCTCGATTTCGCCTTACACCGGAGTGGTGAAAAATGCCAATTCAACCTGGCTTAACGGTCAGCCATTCGATAAAGACTTAAGCGCGCGGTTGCAGCGGGAAGTGCGGCTGGCAAATGACGCCAACTGTCTGGCGGTTTCGGAAGCGGTAGATGGCGCAGCAGCGGGAGCGCAGACGGTATTTGCTGTGATTATCGGCACGGGATGCGGCGCGGGCGTGGCGTTCAATGGTCGGGCACATATCGGTGGCAATGGCACGGCAGGCGAGTGGGGACACAATCCGCTACCGTGGATGGACGAAGACGAACTGCGTTATCGCGAGGAAGTCCCTTGTTATTGCGGTAAACAAGGTTGTATTGAAACCTTTATTTCGGGCACGGGATTCGCGACGGATTATCGTCGTTTGAGCGGACATGCGCTGAAAGGCAGTGAAATTATCCGCCTGGTTGAAGAAAACGATCCGGTGGCTGAGTTGGCATTACGTCGTTATGAGCTACGACTGGCGAAGTCGCTGGCGCATGTGGTGAATATTCTCGACCCGGATGTGATTGTCCTGGGCGGAGGGATGAGCAATGTTGACCGTTTATATCAAACAGTTCCACCGCTGATTAAACAATTTGTCTTCGGTGGCGAATGTGAAACGCCCGTGCGTAAGGCGAAGCATGGGGATTCGAGCGGCGTACGCGGCGCCGCATGGTTATGGTCACAAGAGTAAAAAACCCAGGCAACTGGTGCATCATGCCTGATGCGACGCTTGTCGCGTCTTATCAGGCCTACAAAATAAGCAGCCGTAGNGCGGATAAGGCGCTCGCGCCGCATCCGGCACCGTGCTCAGATGCCTGATGCGACGCTTGCAGCGTCTTATCAGGCCTACAAAATGAGC